>JASLCR010000091.1 GCA_030145955.1 Candidatus Saccharimonadales bacterium | reverse complement strand
ATAATAATACGCGTGAACAAGCGACAATGGATGTAAGGGGCGCTTCAGTACGATAGGCTTTAGAGCAAGTGCAATAGCAACACTTCCTCCGTGCAGCAGCCATGTAAATATACCGACAAAAATAACGTAAAGCAAAAAAAAGACGGCCAAAAGGCCGATCGGTCCAATCGTTGCAGGGCTTGTTGACTGCACAAGAAGACTAAGCATAATTGCTGCAGCTAACGTTACTACGGTTAATACCCTACCAAACATCTCTTTTACTCTACCATCTCTCTTAAAAACAAGGAAGCCTGAGCGATATACTATAGTGCAAAGGTCGCTACATCCGCCGCTAGAATAAAATTTGGCGCGTGCTTCCAGTGCAGTGTACCGCTCGAGGCAACTGACCGCTCCAGCAATTGCTGGGGCAATAGGTTGAAGAGGTTCCACACCTGTACTGAGCAGTCTCACTACTATCTAAAGATCATAGGGATAAGCTCAGCACAGAGGTACTATTCTTCTAAATACTCAACACCTAAACTAGGCGGAGTGTCGGTAACACCACACTTTATATGTAACAAACTGTACAAAAGTAAGGTGCGTGAGTCCAAGTTGGACCCATAGTGTTTTTGTTCTTGTTTGTTTTATGCTGTTACCGATTTTCCGTCCAAGTCCATACATAGACATATGGCTTGGTGTTGCATCGATTTGAATTGTTAAGGTAGTTTGTTTTTGCTTTTTTGTGTTGTAAAAGCGTATATTCATCATAGCAAGCCATGGCGCTTATGTCAATACTTTACGTTGATATAATCGTTGTTTTTTATGCAATTATATACACTACGCCCTTGTATTAATAGATGTATGTTGCTAATCATACTACAGTATAAAATTACTACATCTGCGACATATTTTTGATTTATACTAGCGTAAATTGCAGGTATTTGAATTTCATATTACACAAGCCAACTCATCATAGTGTCACTAGCATCCCTCATTTTCACCTAGCACACCTTGCTGAATAACTGGCGATCATGCAGGCCATAAGTCTCGTTCTAAAACAAAGCCCTCCAAATCTACATGTTACCGTAGCTCGCAACCTCACTCATTCGCATTTCTACGCCAGATGAAATATGACTAGCTTACATGGCATTGTGCTCAGCTGTGGCTTTCAGCTAAACAGCACGCCGTCAATCGATGCATGTATTCGTGTTTTGTTTTCAGAATTCACGCACTTTTATATATGTCGTCAAGTGCAGCACAAAATTCCACCGCCATCACCCACACTGCACTAAGTCATAGCTATGAATCTACCTACTGTCGTGACCCGCATTATCGTAGCGACACAGCGTGCGCTTGCCCATCACTTCATAGAATTTTGTATGTGTTCTTCTGATTCATAGCCGTATATCACCGCACATTCACCTTACTAGATAATTCTTTGAGAAAACCGGTGTATTTTTTACCTAAAAAATGTCTCAGAAAGTTATTGACTTAAGCGCTTTCAAGACCTATTATAGGGGTAGTCCTTGAATAAAAAACTTATACAAGGACCAAAAACAAAAAACGAATCCAAAAACTCCACAAAAACAACCGTTCCTCGCAGGCGGTTGTTTTTATTTGCCAATAAAGGCCTAAGTTCAGGTATAAAAAAGCCGCTACATCGTAGCGGAACTTTCATACTATTGGTGGAGCTGGCGGGTACTGCCCCCGCGTCCAAATGGTAACCTATCATACATCTACAAGCTTAGTTTGTTTCGAGTCGCTAACGTGCGTAGTGAGTCCGAGGAAACAGACAAAACATGACTCGTTCGACGCCGGCAGTTAATTGTCTTTTCTGTCCGCTGCTGGTTCCAGGCAGAAAATAAGTGACATAAATATGACACCGCAAATTCATTCTATGTCACCTAAATGAAGCGATGGCCTAATAAAATATTTAGGCTAGTGCAGGTGCAAGCTGAGGAGCAGCAAAAGCTGTCTTCACCTTGTTCCATGCGTTTGCAATTGGGTTTGCAATTAAAATACTGATTACGTCAGTGGTCGACTTGCCGTATGATCTGTTAATGTCCATCTGTCGAAAGCTATATCAGCCCCACGACCTCTGTTTATTATACCATACATTACTCCTATCGCCCAAATAGCTTATACTAATTACATATGCACACCATTGCAAACATCTGTTCAGTTGCACCGATAGGTTTTGATGGTTCGCTCATAGAGGTTGAGTGTGACATCAAAAACGGCCTCCCCTCTCTACAAATTGTTGGCCTTGGCAATAAGGCGATCGAAGAGGCAAAAGAACGCGTTCGTAGCGCAGTGACAAACTCTCTACTCGATTTTCCAGCCAAAAAGATAATTGTTAACCTTGCCCCAGCCGAGCTGCCAAAAGATGGTAGCCACTACGACCTGCCTATTGCGCTTTCAGTGCTGACAGCAAGCGGACAACTCCGTCCAGAGGAAACCAAAGGCGCAATCTTTGTTGGTGAACTTGCACTCAATGGAGACCTTCGACCAATCAAAGGAGCTATTTCAATCGCAGAAACCGCCAAAGAACATGGAATTACCGCTATCTATATACCCGTTGCCAACGTTGAGCAAGCACAATTAATTGATGGTGTCACAATTTATCCTGTCTCTTCTCTCAAACAACTCTACTTACACCTCAAGCAGGAACAGCTCATTACTCCTGCATTAGATAGCCCCGTATCGGTCACATCTCCACGAACCCCTACCACCACTATTGATGATATCCATGGGCAAGAGCAAGCAAAGCGTGCAATGGTTATCGCCGCAGCCGGTCGACACAATATTCTTTTGACTGGCTCGCCGGGAGCAGGTAAGACAATGTTAGCTCGCACCCTTTTATCACTTCTGCCACCTCTAGCAAAAAGCGAGCAAGTTGCGGTCACTAAACTACATAGTCTTGCCGGAGAAAAGGTTAAAGAGATCATTAGCGAACGACCCTTTCGAACACCGCATCATACCGCAAGCCGCACCGCATTAATCGGCGGTGGTACAAAGCCAAAGCCGGGTGAAATTAGTCTCGCCCACCTTGGCGTACTCTTTCTTGATGAAATACCTGAGTATCCTCGAGCCACGCTCGAATCATTACGGCAACCCCTCGAAGATAAAACAATCACAGTCAGCCGGGCTCAAGGACATGTCCACTACCCTGCAGACTTCATGCTTGTTGCAACAATGAACCCCTGCCCTTGCGGCTACTACGGTGACACTCAACGAGAGTGTACCTGCTCCAGCACACAGATACTTGCGTACCAGAAAAAACTCTCAGGTCCGCTACTTGATCGCATTGATATGATTGTCTCAGTCTCGCGCATACCCACTACTTCTCTTCTGGCAGCAAAGTCGTCGCAAAAAAGTCAACATAATACACTCGTCAAGTCCATTATAACTGCCCAAAAACTCCAAAGTGATCGTTATAAAAGTAGTGTTATTTACAATGCTAATCTTCCGTCGAATCAGCTAAAGCGATACGTCTCCCTACCCGGCGATGCTCGCCAGCTACTTGAAGCAGCCTCGGAAAGACTAAAACTTACTGCACGAAGCTACTTCAAAATCATTAAAGTCGCTCGTACAATAGCAGACCTTGAAGGTGCAGATACAGTCGCTGCCCAGCACATTGCCGAAGCCCTACAGTATAGGCATTCCGCCTCTTGAAATAAAGTATTAAGCATGCTATTATCGGGAGCGAGAATGTTTCAAAAACTGCGGGAACACTCACAAGAAAACCCATAAGGAGAGTAACGAAATCAGTAATCAAGCTATTCGAGTCAATCAAGCAATCCGGGCAGCACGCCTACGAGTCGTCGGCTCAAACGGTGAACAACTCGGCATCATGAGTCTCGAAGAAGCGCTGAGTGCGGCTGAAAAAGCCGGCGTCGATTTGGTTGAGATCTCTCCAAATGCAGACCCACCTGTTGCAAAAGTCATCGACTGGGGCAAATACCAGTACCAAAAGATGAAGGAGCAACAAAAGAGTCGAGCAAAGAGCAAGCAAGCCGAGCTAAAGCAAATGCGGTTCGGCCTCAAAATTGGTAGCGGTGATCTTGATATCAAGCTACGAAAAATTCGCTCTTTCCTTTCCGAAGGTCACAAAGTACGTATCCAGATATTCTATCGCGGACGTGAGATGGCCCACAAAGAACTTGGGTATGACATGATCAACAAGATCATTGGACTTCTTGAAGAAGACGCAGTTGTCGAACAACAACCTCAGATGGCCGGTCGTAATCTGAGTATCACCATAAGGAGTAAATAAATGCCAAAGCTAAAGACCCACAAAGGAACCGCCAAGCGCGTGAAGCTTACCGGTAGCGGTAAGATTACTCGTCAGCGTGCCTCAGGCGGCCACCTACTTGCTAAGAAGAGCAAGAGTCGCAAGCGTGCCATCAACACTACTGGTGTTGTGCGCGGTTCGATGGAAAAGAACATTAAACGAGTCCTAGGAGTATAGAACCATGCGAGTAAAACGAGGCGTTCCTGCCCGCGCAAAGCATAAAAAGATATTAAAAGCTGCTAAAGGTATGCAGCACAACCGTACTCGCAGTTTTAAACTTGCGAAACAAGGTGTGATTCGTGCCCTTCAGTATGCCTACCGCGATCGTCGCAACAAAAAGCGTGATCTTCGTGGTCTATGGATCACTCGTATCAACGCTGCTGCCCGCGAAAATGGTACCACCTATGGTCAGCTGATCAACAGTCTCAAAAAAGCGAATGTTGAGCTTGACCGCAAGGTACTTGCAGAACTTGCTGTGAGCGATAGCGCCGCCTTTGGTGCCGTCGTGAAGAGTGTTAAGTAGTTATACTTACCTCTTCAGCTATAAGAAAAACTCCGTCAGTGTGACGGAGTTTTTCTATAAGCCTACCTATAAGCCGGGTTCTGTTATCGACGATCATCTATCTAGATTATGCATTGCTGCACAATTCAAGCGGTTGACGACTCAGAGCGGACCACTCTTTTAATGAGTCTCCTTGCAGCAGGTGGGGTTTACCTCCTCCGCATGTCACCATGCGTCGCTGTGAGCTCTTACCTCACTCGTTTCGCCCTTACCAAGCCAAAGCTTGGCGGTTTAGTTTCTGTGGCACTTTCCCTAGAGTTACCTCCGGTTGCCGTTAGCAACCACCCTGTCCTGTGCTGCCCGGACTTTCCTCTCGTGCTTTTGAGGGCACCAGCGACCGTCCGATAGGCTTGTCTTCATTATACCGTACATCGTGAGAATTTGGTCGGGATGACTGGACTTGAACCAGCGGCCTCACCACCCCCAGCGGTGCGCGCTACCAACTGCGC
>JASLCR010000060.1 GCA_030145955.1 Candidatus Saccharimonadales bacterium | reverse complement strand
CCAGAGCCGGTAGAACGTGCTGTGTTATACGCCTCAGCCTTTTTAGCTACTTGACTTGCTAGGCTTTGGCCTGAGCTTGCTTTACCACGATTCTGGATACCATTGTAAGCAACAATCGAAATAGCTGCCAAGATAGCAATCACAACGATTACAATCAAGAGCTCAACGATAGTGAAGCCACTTTGTTTCTTAATGTTATTAAGCATGTATTTATGCCCCCTAAATTATGTTAACTGCTTATGGTAAAAGTGTACTACTACACTATGTGGATTGCAAGTGCTAAGGCTAGTATTTATCTCTATAAAGGAATATCTTGCTTTTGTATGATTGTGGCTCGCCGGCGACGTTTTCTTCAAGCTCTAGAGTGATTTGTACACCGTTTAAAATATAGTCTACCTCAAATGTCTTTACATTGGTTGCGAGAACTTCATCTTCTTTCACGCATCGAGCAGCTGTTTGGCCCGAGGCGCAGCTATTTCGCTGGTACGGGGTGTTGCCTCCACACACAGTGTTAACGGCACTATCACCAAGAATAGTGCGTTCGTACAGAGTGCCATTAGTGACGAAATAAACGTAGTACACGGGGTAGGGTGTAGTAGTAGTTGTACAGTTTGGCGATGCGGACGACGTGCCGTAAATGATAGAGCGTCCGTAGGTGTAGGTGCTTAGGTTGGTGCTTGGTGTTTTTAGTACAAATATTGAATACGGCGCATTCTGGTTTGTAACAAAGCCACCGGTACCATTGTTGACACCTTGAGGTGCGGTCACTGTACCTGTCGATACTGATATTGAGATATCGCTAATTGAATATGCAGAATTTGCCTCGATAGTAGCCAGGGTGTCTTGTACTTGATAAATAAGCTCGTTTTTCCTGGCAGACCGAAGCGACTCACCAGTGAAGGTAGCAATGGTGGTGAGCATAGCCCCAACCAGCAGAATAAGCATTGGTGCAATGACGAGCACTTCTACAAGAGTGAAAGCCGATTGTTTATTACGTGTCATATGATGCATAGCTCACTGTTTTGGTAACAGACCCTGTTTTGTAGGTGATTGCGGTGGTGATGCGCTTGAGATTTTCAAGACCAGGAAGGCCAACAGCAGTGTAAGGTTCCTTATACGGACAATCGACTTGAATAGAGGCAAGGGTAACCGTAACATCTCGCGTGCCAAGTTGTTGACCAGGGTCAATATCGTTAAGGTTGACGCCGATATAGTTGTCATTCGCATCGCGGTCACCAACAAAATGTGGCGTGCACTCCTCGGTATCTGCCTCGTCGGGTATTTCGCTGCGCCTATAGGCTTGCAGAAGATTATAGGCAATATCTGATGCTCTGGCGTCTTGCCCTGCACTGATACTTCGGGAGAAGGTAAAGGTGTAGAGTTGGTAGCCACTAATAATAAACATCATAGCGATAATGAGCGTAATCAGTAATTCAACGGCCGAGAAGCCTGCCTTGTCTGCATTTTTGGATTGAAGGAAAGGCTCGGTCATTGATGTTTACTCTTTACTATTTTTAAACCAGGGATTTGTGGATATGATGCCGGCGGCATTGATTTATCAGTCTCACTTATCCAGTAGAGGTTAAATTTTGCGCATGGTGAGTCGGGAAGGAAGTATGAGTTATAGGGTACTCTGTCCCAGCAGAGTTTATTGCTCGAAGCAATTGGTTCATAAACGTACGCATCTCTATAGTTGCCGGTACCGCCAGGATTACCGAAGGCTTCCTGTAGCTTTGTAGTGTTTTTTGAATCTCCGCAGTTGTAAACACAAATAATGCCCAGGTAGCCATCGCTACTTGGCGGTTTTAGAGATTCCGCAGTAGTGCCAGGGAGGAGCTTTGTCATATACCCACCAGTTACGTTGGTAGGGGTATAAAGAGGGTCGTATATGTTTGGTGTTCCTGGTGGATCCGGCCCATCAACTGGCCACTCTCCCTTTGCATGTTGGAATTCACGAATTCCTGGATATGCTCCACGTGTAATCATGTTCGATGGGTTGGTTGAAGTAACTACTGGATTGCCATTTTTGTATGCCTCTTCAAGACCGCGAGCGATTGCGGCGACGTCTTGTGCGCGCTCTTTGTCTCGCCCCTGTGCTTGGAGACCCGAAATCGACACGGTGCCAAGACCAAGTAAGATCACCATTACAACGATGGTAATTAGTAGCTCCACAATCGTGAAAGCAGATTGCGTATACTTCTGCATACTGATAGCATAAGCGTTTTCTGGTGGTGAATCAAGAGTTTCTAGAGTTGGAGCGGTTCTTGCTCGATGCTGATACGAAACTGATCGCGTACTTTACCAATAATTGTATCTCGTGCTGCTTCTAGGTCGGCAAAACTCGTGGCCGATTCGTTTATAAGCACCAGGGCATTTTTGTCATTAACACGTATACCATTAAGAACTTGCCCCTTAAAGCCGCACTGCTCAATAAGCCAGCCAGTCGGTACTTTGTATGTCTTGTCACCAAGATCGTAGTGAGGCATATCGGGATATTCGGCGAGGAGTTCATTAACACGCCAGTCTTCAACGATAGCGTTTTTAAAGAACGAACCAGTGTTTGGGCGGACGGCAGGGTCGGGAAGTTTATCGGCACGGATGGCGGTGACGGCATCGCGAATGACCTGCTGCGTGTAAAGAGTAATGCCATGTTCATCGAGGTACTTTTGCAGTGCATCGTAAAATGGTGGTGTTGGTGCGTTTTTGAAGAGGCGCAGTGTCACGCTGGTAATAGCGTAGCGACCACTGAACTCTCCGCGGAAGATACTATTGCGATAGGAAAAACCGCAATCTTCCGGGGCAAACATGACAAATTTGTCGTCTTTGATATCGTATGCCTCTAAGTTGACGAACGTGTCAGCAAGCTCTTGGCCGTAGGCGCCAATGTTTTGCACCGGTGCTGCGCCGATAGTACCTGGTATGGCACTCATGGCCTCAATACCGCTAAGGCCTTTCTCTACCGTAAGTTTCACGCAGTCATCCCATATCTCGCCAGCATTGAATTTGTAGGTGGCGCTGCTGCTATCTTCGCTAACGAGCTGAGTGCCCATGATGCGGTTGCGAATAACAATGCCGTTAAAACCATTGTCATCGGCAAGTGTATTGCTGCCGCTACCGAGAATCGCGATGGTAAGGCCTTGCGCTTTGGCGTTGCGGCACAGATCGGCAAGCTCTTCTGGGCTAGTGGCGTCGGTCATAAAGCGGGCATTGCCGCCAAGTTTCATGGTGAGATAGTTTTTAAGAGGGATGTTTGTATGAATATTCATTGTACATCTAGTATACCCTGAAGTGTCCCAAGGTGGTATACTATATCTATTGTGCACGCGTAGCTCAGCTGGATAGAGCACTGGTCTTCGGAACCAGGTGTCGGGAGTTCGAATCTCTCCGCGTGTACCATGTTTTTCGAATAAATTATTGTATGAAACAGACACCTGACAATGCAGCCTATCTCGCTCAACTTTTGCAAGTTGCCCGTGCTCGTGTAGAGGAAAAGGCTGCCGAGAAGGCGAAAGAGGGAACTGTCCATGTTGCAGAGACCGGCGGCGTACTCACGGCTGCTTACGAGCAACTGCGCAATGCAGCGGAATATGCCGAGGAACACTTGCTGCTTCAGCGGGCGATACGTCGTTTTTATAAACGGCTTTTTCTTTTAAAAGATGCAAAACATGTTGCATCGAGCGGCCAAGAATTAGTAATTGAGCTTACACAAGCTGGCTACGTACAGAATGATACCTTGCCAGAAAGTATTGTGGTACAGATTTCAAAGCTTGCAGTCACCTATTTTGATGCGTATGAAAAATTTGGTGCAGACAGGAAGCTGAATAAAGACGATGTTGAGCACTGGACACTCGATGTGTTGGCGGTGCGAGTGGAATGGCTGCTGAATGATCCGGCAATTATTGATGCCTATGTGCAGTTTGTTCATCACTATTTTGTGCAGCACCATCAGCTCGACGAACTTTTCTCAGCATCAAAAAATGAAGTGGAGACATCGTTGTATGTGGCGATTCACCGTGCTCTGCTAAAATCAGACAACGCGACAGTACGCAGCTCATTACTAGCTGTGTATCGTAAAGAGCCGAGTGTGCCGGATGAATACGTAACAATTAATCGTCAGATTGATACGCTGCTATCTGCACCGCTGACTGAAAACCTGTATCGATATATCGATCGAAAAGGTGCTCCGCTGCGAGTGCTTCGGCATATGATTGAGTCGAACGAGACACTCGATCAAGATTTGGCCAATAAAGATATGTTCCTGGCGAATTTTGGCACCCAGGTGACGAGTGATTATGAGGCAATCAC
>JASLCR010000028.1 GCA_030145955.1 Candidatus Saccharimonadales bacterium | reverse complement strand
ACCGTTGAGAGTATTGCTGCCCAGTTCGGTGTATCTGCGGATACAGTTCGTTGGGCGAATGATCTTGCAAGTGACAATGTAGCAGCTGGTAAGAGATTGACTATTTTGCCAGTAGATGGCATCGCCTATACGTTTAAGCAGGGTGACTCAATTAATGAGATTGCCAAGAAGTATAAGACCGAACCTGCGCGTATTATCTCGTATAACGACCTCGAACTTTCTCGTCCAAAGGAAGGTCAGAAGCTTGTGATTCCAAGCGGTGTGCTACCAGCAACTGAACGTCCTGGCTATGTTGCTCCATCAACCTCAAGGTCGACGTTTGGTGGTACTGGTTCAGACCCTGGTGGCGCATATAATGTTATGAATGTAAATCTTAACGCATCTGCGGGTAACCGCTATGCTCCAGGCAACTGTACATGGTATGCGTATGAGCGCCGAGCACAGCTTGGCCGTCCAGTTGGTAGCTTCTGGGGAGACGGCGGCTCATGGGCGTATAGCGCAAGCGCAATTGGCTACGAAGTCAATCATAACCCGCGTGCTGGCGCCGTGCTCGTTATGGCGGGCAGCCCTGGCCACGTAGCAATTGTCGAAAGCGTAAAGTCGAATGGTGATATCTACATCACCGAGATGAACTATGCTGGTAACTTCAATCGTGTTACGTCACGAACGATTTCTGCCGGACAGGCAAAAGCCTACCTTTACATTCACGACCGATAAAATCTGGAAGTAAATACGATAAGAGGTGCTCGGTTTCGGGCACCTCTTTGATATACTAGTGAGAGAATGTTTGTAGACACAGCAAAAGTATTTGTTCAGGCGGGAAAAGGCGGCGATGGAGTCGTCAGTTTTCGGCATGAGATTTATGTTGATAAGGGCGGTCCTGATGGCGGTGATGGTGGCAAGGGCGGCAATGTTGTTTTTGAGGCCACTGAGAATCTGAATACCTTAATTGATTTTCGCTATAAGCCAGAGTTAAAGGCAAAACCTGGCGGCAACGGTGCAAAGCAAAACAAGCGTGGTAGATCTGGCGAAGACCTGATCGTAAAAGTACCGATGGGGACTATGGTGAAGAAAGATGGCATTGCCATTGCTGATCTCGTGACTCATGGCCAGCAAGTTGTGATTGCGAAGGGCGGTGACGGTGGCTTTGGCAACGCGCATTTTAAGAGTTCTACCCGTCAGGCACCGAAGATTGCTGAGCTTGGTGAAAAAGGTGAAGAGTTTGAAGCAGAGCTTGAACTAAAACTGCTTGCCGATGTAGGCCTTGTCGGGTTTCCAAACGCAGGCAAGTCGACATTTCTTAGCGTTGTCAGTAATGCCCGCCCAGAGATAGCTGACTATGCGTTTACAACGCTAACGCCAAATCTTGGTGTTGCAAATATCGATGACGATACGCTACTAATCGCAGATATTCCTGGGCTTATTGAAGGTGCCTCTATGGGGAAGGGCTTGGGCGACGCTTTCCTTCGTCATGTCGAGCGCACGGCCGTACTTCTCCACCTCATTGATGGCTACACGGACGATATTGCTAAAGCATATCAAACAATTCGTCTCGAACTTGCAAGCCATAACCCTGCACTGCTTGAACGACCAGAAATTATCGCACTCACAAAAACCGAGGGGCTAGATGAGGACATGATTACGATGCAAAAAGATGCGCTCAAAAAAGTTGCACCAGGAGTGCAAATTTTTGCCATCTCATCGACGGCCCATCAAGGTATTACCGAGCTCTTAAGGGCGCTCCGTATCGTTGTGTCTGAGGCGCATGCGCAGCTGAGCACAGAAAATGAAGCTGTGTTAGACGAAATTCCAACTATTACCTTAAGTGGTACAGCCGCTGACGATGCGTGGAGTATTGAGAAGGATGGCGACGTATTCGTTGTCAGCGGAACAAAGATTGAGAAGTTTGCTGTTCGGACTAATTTTGAGCAGTTCCAGGCAGTTAATCGCTTGCGTGATATTATGCAAAAAATGGGCATTGCTCATGAGTTAATCCGTAAAGGTGCCTCGGGCGAATCGATGATTCGTATCGGCAATGCAGAATTTACTCTCCTTGAACAACTTGATTAAAGGGTATTGACAAAAATTTATCATTAGTGTATAATGCATACCAATACCATTGGTTGAGATGTAAATCTCCCGTGAAATGGTACCTTAACATGTCAGATAGCTTTCTCGGTTGAGTACCCAGTACATCGTATGTAGGGTAACGATGCAGTGTGTACTCAGCCGGGAATCCACCCGGCTCCGTCCAAGAAATGTTACGGAGAGGAGTGAGTTATGCGTACCAGTACCATGGGCCTCGGCCCCAACACCTTCATGTGCACCACCTTCGGCGCCGGCGCCACGAGCATCGGCTGATCATCCGCGAACTACCTGAAAGGGGCAGTTTTATGCCAGTGATACATTCCAAGAGGTAAGGGGCGCATCCAGCTGCGGCTGGAGCAAGGCGTCCCGAAGCTTCGCACCAGGCAAATTGCCGAGAGTGATGGGATGGAGTGCTCAGCGGAAGTGAACCGCACACACTCGTGCGCCATGTATGGCGTCCCACTGTCGTGAGTTACTCATGACGTGCTTTAGCAGAAAATTCGAGGAAGCCCACTGCTTCTACAATTGAATACCGAAGGGTGCAAGATCTGAATCTGGCTGAAAAGCCGGTGAAATGAGCACCAATATGCCAATCTGCTGGCGGGACGAGAGTCTTCTCGTCCCGCCAGCGCGCATAGCTATCTGACATGTTATATTAAATTTTGCTTTATCGCACCCGACCTAGGGTGTTTTTTGTTATGCTAGGAGTAGTGAGTAAAACTTTTTTCTTTTATGATCTTGAGACGAGCGGGTTAAATCCGCGCGAGGATCGTATTATGCAGTTTGCCGGCATTCGTACTAATGAAACGTTTGAGCAGGTTGGTGAACCATATAATATCTTGGTGAAACTTAATGACGATACGTTACCAAGCCCAGATGCGGTGATGGTAACAGGCATTACACCACAGTCAACACAGGCTGATGGGCTTACTGAGGCGGAGTTTGCAAAGCTATTGGTTGAAGAGATCTTTACGCCAGACACGATTACACTTGGGTTTAATAGTATACGATTCGACGATGAGTTTATTCGTGCCTTATTGTGGCGCACTTTTCGTGATCCGTATGAGTGGGCATGGAAAGATGGGCGTTCACGGTGGGATATGCTCGATGTCGTGCGTATGACACGCGCATTACGGCCTGATGGTATTAACTGGCCGGTAGTAGACGGCAAAGCGACGAATCGCTTGGAGCTGCTGAGTGCTGAGAATGGGCTTGATCACGAGAAAGCACACGATGCACTGAGCGATGTTGAAGCATTGATTGGCGTGACAAAGCTCATTCATGACAAGCAGCCGCAGTTATTTAACTACTTGCTTCAGCTACGCGGGAAAAATCAGGTGAAAGAATTAGTGAATTTGGATGATAAGAAGCCATTTGTATACACCAGCGGACGCTACGAGGCGGAGTATGAAAAGACAACGGTAGCCTTCCCGCTGACGAGTGCGCCGAACAGTAATGTGCTTGTATATGATTTGCGCTATGATCCAACTGAACTAGTAAAACTTGATAAAAAGCAGCTTGCCGCTAAGGTGTATGCAACTTACGAAGAGCGCAAAGCCGATGACTTTGTGAAATTACCCGTTAAACAGCTGCAATATAATCGCTGCCCAGCAGTTGCGCCGCTTGGTGTACTGGAGCAGGGCGATGGGTGGAAGCGAATATCACTCACGCAAACAGTGGTCGAAGACCATAGGCGAGTATTACTTGAGCATCCGGAATTTGCGGAAAATCTACGTGAAATTTATGAAGCAAAGCCAGAGTTTAAAAAACTTCCTGACCCGGAAGCACAGCTCTACGATGGATTTGTTGGTGAACGAGATAAGATACGTATGGAGGCGGTAGCGGCGGCCGATGCAAATAAGCTCGCTGATTTTTCGCCAGAATTCAGCGATGAGAGACTGCCAGTACTACTACTTCACTACAAGGCGCGTAATTTTCAGATGGCATTATCAGAAGATGAAGCAGTCAAATGGGAGCAGTGGCGAGCTGAGCGTATTAAGAATCAGCTCCCTAGTTTTATGGCCGCATTGCAGCGACTTGCACGAACGGTAGATGAATCAAAGCAGTTTTTGCTTCAGGAGCTCCAGCTTTGGGCTGAGAGTATTGTTCCGTTTGAAGATAGCTACTGAATTGCTGAGTAGCGTCGTTTTGGTAGATTATGCTGCGAAGTTTTTAGCCGAAATGGTGAGACGAGCTTGGATGCTAGATAGAGTGCAAATATAATCGCGACTGCGGCAATAAGATAGAGCATAGTATTTGCCGAGAAGGACACCTTGCCGCCAGGTAGCTCGCCAAGCATGATGAAACGCAGCAGCGACATCGGCGCATTGATTACTAAGAGAAATATAAAAAGTGAGCCTAAGTGTGCGCCTAGAGTGATTGTCTTCTTCATTGCTACGTCCTCATTATAATTTACATCGGATTTTAGCAATTTAGTCAAAAATATGCAATCATAAGCACTGTGCAATAAGCGCGATAATGATATGGTGCACTAGCATCACCTTCGAAAAAAGTGGTATAATTATATGTCATGTCAGATGTATTGAAGGTGGTTGGGGCACGGGAGCACAACCTAAAAAATATTAGTGTCGAAATTCCGAGAGACAAGCTTGTGGTAATCACTGGCCTCTCTGGTTCGGGTAAGTCTTCGCTTGCCTTTGACACCATCTATGCCGAAGGGCAACGGCGGTATGTTGAGAGCCTTTCAAGCTACGCTCGTCAATTCTTGGGATTGATGGAAAAGCCGGATGTTGACCAGATTGATGGTCTTTCTCCAGCAATTTCTATCGATCAAAAATCAACTAGTCGTAATCCACGTTCAACCGTGGCAACCGTAACAGAAATTTATGACTATCTTCGCCTCCTTTTTGCACGCATTGGTGTACCGCATTGTCCGGTGTGCGGCAAGCCGGTCCAGCGTCGTACTTCGCAAGCGATTATTGATGAGGTAATGAAAATTAATGAGGGCACGAAGCTACTCATTCTGGCACCGCTTGTTAAGGACAAAAAGGGCGAGTTTGCGCATATTCCAGAGCAGTATATGCGTTCAGGGTTTGCTCGAGCACGCGTAGATGGAGTGGTGTACGCGCTTGATGAATTTCCGCAGCTTGATAAAAAATACAAGCACAATATTGAAATCGTTGTTGATCGCATCGCGATGAGTCCGAATCTTAGCTCACGCGTCACGCAGAGTGTTGAGCAGGCGCTTGAGATTGGCGGCGGAGTCGTGGAGCTACTTGATGTTGAGTCTGAAGAAGTGCGAACATTTAGCCAGCGCTATGCCTGCGTAGATCATCCCGGTGAGGATATCCCTGAGCTTGAGCCCCGGCTTTTTAGCTTTAACGCGCCGCAAGGGGCGTGTCAGGTGTGTACCGGACTTGGTTCGCGGCTTGAAGTCGATCCAGATCTTGTATTTAATCCGAAACTTACTATCTCAGAAGGAGCAATCCGCCCGTACAACCGAGTAAATGCTGACGCGTGGTATATGAAAAAGCTTGCGGTTGTTGCCGAGGCGCATGGGTTTAGCTTGCAGGTACCGGTGGGTGAATTGAGCTCAGAAGATCTTGAGAAGATTTTGTACGGAACTGGTAGTCAGAAATACCGCGTGGAGCTGTCTGGTGGTCGCTTCTACGACTCTACCTACGAAGGTGTGATACCAAATCTTGAGCGCCGTCACAAGGAAACCGATAGTGAATTCATGCGTAGAGACATTGAACGCTTTATGCGTGAGCGCAAATGTCATGCCTGTAAGGGTGCACGACTAAAGCCAGTTGTGTTAGCGGTGACCGTACACAACCTTAATATTATGGATATTTGTAACCTGGGTGTCGATGAAGCACTCGAGTTATTTACGGAAACGCTTGAACTAACAGAAGATGAGTTATTTATTGCTCGTCAGATAATGAAAGAGATTACCGACCGTCTGAGCTTTATGAGTAATGTCGGTCTCACCTACCTAGAACTATCACGCGCGGCGAATACACTAAGTGGTGGTGAGGCACAGCGCATTCGTCTTGCAACTCAAATTGGTTCTGGTCTGCAGGGTGTGCTATATGTGCTCGATGAGCCGTCAATCGGGCTACACCAGCGTGACAATGATCGTTTAATTGCAACCTTGAAGCATCTTCGTGATCTTGGCAATACAGTGCTTGTGGTTGAGCACGACGAAGACACCATTCGTGCCGCCGACTATCTACTTGATATAGGTCCGGCTGCTGGTGTGCATGGTGGCGAAGTGGTAGCACATGGTACTCCTGCGGAAGTTGCCAAAAATCCGAAAAGCCTTACCGGAAAATACTTAAGTGGTGCAGAAAAGATTGCCGTGCCAAAAAAACGTCGCAAGAAGGAAGCGGATCGTAAACTTCTTATTACGGGTGCACGCGAAAATAATCTGAAAAGTATCGATGTTGCGATTCCTCTCGGTGTGATTACTATTGTATCTGGTGTGTCTGGGTCGGGCAAGTCAACACTAGTAAATGACATTCTTGCAAAAGAACTATCAGCTCGCTTGCACCGCGCACAGACAGTACCGGGTAGGCATGATAATATCGAAGGCATTAAACAGCTTGATAAAGCTATTGTGATTGACCAATCGGCAATTGGTCGGACGCCTCGCTCGAATCCTGCAACGTACACGGGTGTATTTACACCAATTCGTGAGTTATTTGCTGGCACAACTGAAGCAAATATTCGTGGCTACAAAGCTGGACGATTCAGCTTTAACGTAAAGGGTGGACGCTGTGAGAATTGTCAGGGTGATGGTGTCATTAAGATTGAAATGCATTTCTTGCCAGATGTATATGTCACCTGCGACGAATGTAAAGGTAAGCGCTATAACCGCGAAGCGCTTGAGATCAAGTACAAAGAAAAAACTATTTCAGATGTACTCGAGATGACTGTTGAGCAAGCCGCAAAATTCTTTGAGAATGTACCAAGTATCGCACGTAAACTTGACACGCTTGTGGATGTTGGACTTGGCTATATTAAGCTTGGTCAACCAGCAACTACCTTTAGTGGCGGTGAAGCGCAACGTATTAAGTTGGCATCTGAACTTTCACGTCGCTCAACTGGCAAAACGCTTTATATTCTTGATGAACCAACAACTGGTTTACACAGCGCCGATGTAAAGCGCCTCCTTGGTATTTTGCAAAAGCTCGTTGAGGGCGGCAACAGTATGGTGATTATTGAGCATAATCTTGATGTTATTAAGACGGCTGATCACATTATTGATAT
>JASLCR010000016.1 GCA_030145955.1 Candidatus Saccharimonadales bacterium | reverse complement strand
GGCGCTGCGATATATTTTTGTATTTTCCACCATGTATATGGTTCATTATATACCAAGTTACTGCATTTTTCAGCTTGGCATGCGCCGACTACGCGGCAATGGAACCGGCAGAGGTATCGAGTGATTTTGGGTTATTATGAACCTTAGCCCAATTAATTCTTATTTCATCGCCACCAGCACTCTCGTATTCTCGTGCGAAATCATTAAGATGCCGAACCGTACGACGAATATTGCGGGGAAGTATAATGCCACCAATATGCGTGTCGTGAATCTCGTGATGATCAAAGTTCTTATGATCTTTAAATTGCTCTAGATACGCTTCGGTATCAGCGATAGGATTACTTGCCATATGCACAAGACTCACTCCTTTTTCGAGCGGAATCCTGCTACCCATAGCCTCGCCAGCGAGTAAACTTGGAATCGTACCGGCCACCATGCCTGTCAGGTAGGCAAGAGATGTCTCGACCGTACGTGCACGCGAACGTAGATTACCTTCAAGCGCAAATCGTGCGAAAGAGGGGAGGGACTTTGCCATATCAGTAGCTGGCCACGCGGCATACTTTATCGTATCACCTATATTACCCAGTGCTCGTTCGCCAACACACGGATCGATCAGGCGGTAGTGCACCACATTAATACCGCGCTCGTTTGCATAGGAATGCTTCTTGCCACCAATCATCGCCCCGCGAGATTTGCCATAAACCACCGCAGTTGTCGGAAGACCCTCGTCATGAACAATCTGCGCACTAATCTCCATGGAAGACTCAGCACTGAATGACTGCGAGATATTCGTCGCCGCAAGCGCAGCTTTAGCTAGTCTACGCACCCCGTCTGATTTAGCTGCGCTAAATTCCGGACCTTTTAGAATTACCGGTACACCAATCTCCTGAACCAAGCGCATTGCCACTTCATCATTTAACCCTTCGACACCAGTACTGAGCGGTGTATCGATATCAATATAAAAATCATGTTGCGGCTCGCCAATCGGCTGATACAGACTACTTGCGTAGTCGATCCCAAAGCTTGTTTCACTCTCAAACTTACGCTTCGTGCCGGTTGCATTACCATACGCATCGTACAAAATACGTACGCCGTCGATTTCTTCATGACGAATCAGCTGAGGATTAAAAATCGGCACTCTCGTGCCGTCGGGTAGATCATCATACGTCTTCATGTCTGTCATAGCGCGCTGCCACAGTGCTTCATGTGATGGCGCCACAATGTCTCGGAATGCTCGAGCGGGTGATTTCATGATCTCATCTACCTCGTGTTTGCTATTTACCTGTCTGTGAGCATTAGTATACTCGCCAAGTTGTAAAAAACAATAGCATTTTACAAGGCTTTTTGACATAATGAATAGCAAGACAATTAGGGGGCAACCATTCAACCGCTGACCATCACTACGTTCTGGCATAGACGCATCGCTGAAGTGACGATGTTTGTAAGCTTGCTCATGATTTTTCTCTATTTACTGCCATACTTTGTTAGTCTTGGTACGATCGGCGATGCGCTGATTATTCCCGATTGGGGTGCCGGCCTCGCTGCACTTACACTTATTTATAGTTTTATTCTTTACTTGTGGCCACCCAAGAAGTCACTCTTTGCTGGCTCATTTACCATCTACGTACTACTTGTTGTCATGGCAGCAACACTCGTTATGAGTACCGGCGGTGCATACTCCGCCTTTATATCGCTATGGATACTACTTGGCGTCTTCGCAAGCATATTTGGTCTATGGGGCATAGGCTGTATGTTGCTAAGTGCCGGTCTATGCATTGCCTACCTTATTACCTCAACCGACAATCTTCCTACAAGCCAGGTAGTCATCCTTGCAGCGAGCACTCTTATATCGCTTATTGCTGGATTTATTATTTTTCACAGTAAGTCCCGCAAGAATGTGGTTGAAGAAAGTACCTATCATGAGCTTGCCACAGAGCTTAGCCAAGTTGCCAATCAGGCTGAAGTTGTTATTCAAGCGATCGATGACGGCGTTATTTCAGTCGACAGTAAAGGTAATATTCAACTCATCAACCCAGCTGCGCAGCGTATTCTGGGATGGGGCAATACGGAAGCACTAAAGCTCAATTATGCTTCGGTGCTCAAGCTTTCCGACGATAAAAGCCAAGCTGTCACTGACGCGAACGATCCAATCGCTAAAGTACTTGCCACTAATCACGACGAGCACACAAAACAACTCTACGCAACAACGGGTGGAGGCAAACGCATTCTTCTGTCGATCGTTGTCTCGCCAATCGGACAAATCGGCGAAGGAGCAATTATCGTCTTTCGCGATATCACCAGAGAAAGTGCCGAAGAGCGGGAGCAGGCAGAGTTTATCTCAACAGCAAGTCATGAAATGCGCACACCTGTGGCGAGTATCGAAGGCTACCTCGGACTTGCACTCAATCCAAATACCGCTACAATCGACGAAAAGGCTCGCGACTTTATTACGAAAGCACATGAATCTGCACAGCATCTTGGGCGGCTATTCCAGGATCTTCTTGATGTCAGCAAAGCCGATGATGGACGACTCTCAAACCATCCAAAAATTGTTGATGTCGTAGAATACGTCGGCAATGTTGTCGAAGGTCTTGAGCAGCGAGCAAAGGAAAAGGGACTTCGTCTATTCTATAAGCCGCGACCAGATGGTGAGCAAGTCGGCGACCGCACAATGTCACCTGTATTTTATGCCAATGTTGATAATGACCATTTACGTGAAGTCGTCGCAAATTTAGTTGAAAATGCCATAAAGTACACACCCAAAGGCGATGTCATTGTTGATGTGACCGGAGATGATGACCACGTAACTATCAGTATTCAAGATAGCGGCATCGGCATTGCCAAGGAAGATTCTTTGCATCTATTCCAAAAGTTCTACCGTATCGACAATTCAGCAACACGCGAAATTGGCGGAACTGGCCTTGGACTCTATCTTTGCCGCCGTCTTGCTGAAGTAATGGGCGGCCGTATTTGGCTTGAAAGTGAACTTGGCAAGGGAAGTACGTTCTATCTTGATCTTCCACGTACCGATCGTCTTGAGGCTATGCGAATGCTCGAGGCGAATGAATCAGAAATCATCAGCGAAGGTGTTGCTGATGAACCGCTTACCGATACACCCATAGAGCAAACCGCTACTCCGGCGCCGGCTGCCTCAATTCCTGAGCCCCAGCAGCCACAATCAGCTACCAGTCCTACTCCAGAGCCAGTGCCATCTCAGACAGCTCCGCTCGCGGCGCCCATCCAACAAGCGCCAACCACACCAACACAACCATCAGCTCCTGCTGCACCCGCACAGCCCATCAATACTATTCCTGCAACTCCGGCAGTACCTGTGCCCATAGGCCCGACCCTGGCTACAATTGAGCAAAATCCAGCCCAGTACACATCTGCTGCGCGGCCCTCAAACTCTATGCAAATTCCCGTACGTGGACCCTCGGATCCAAATAGTCCACCAAGGAGCTAGTATTTTTAGAAACGCTTATGTATAGTAGGAGCTAGTATGACAAAAATTTTACTTGTAGAAGATGATAAAAGCCTGCGCGAGATCTATGGCGTGCGGCTACTCGCCGAGGGGTATGACATTATTAGCGCTGGTGATGGCGAGGCAGCACTTGCCATGGCTATCAAAGATCGTCCTTCGCTCATTGTTTCTGACGTCATGATGCCAAAAATCTCTGGCTTCGATATGCTTGATATTCTGCGATCAACCACAGAGACCAAAGACATTAAGGTAATCATGATGACCGCACTGTCTTCTGACGATCAGCGCAAGCGCGGCGAACAGCTTGGTGCCGACAAGTACCTCGTAAAGTCGCAGGTGGGTATTGAAGATGTTGTGCGTGCCGTTCACGAAGTACTCAATGATGCACCGCTGTCGACAAGCAGCTTCCCAGCAGCCAGCCCGGCACCCGCCGCACCTGCTGCGCCACCGCAGCCGGCTGCGCCGACTCCAGCACCTGCACCAGTAGCAACACCCGCACAAGCACCTCCACCTACCGTCACTCCACAGCCTCCTACTCAGCCAGGCACAACCGATACAGCAGCGACAAGCACGCTTCCACAGCCAACCGCTCCATTCTCAACTCCGCGCACGGGCAGTCTAGCAAACCGTGTCATCCAGCCAATCGAGCGTGACACACCCGAGCCAACCGTCATTGCCGACCAAATAGAGAAGGAGCTCGGTAACGCTCCTGAGCCAACAGCAATACCCGTGCCACCTACACCAACTCCACCAATGCCTGCACCAGTAGCAACACCTACGCCTACTGCCAGCCCGGCACCCGCCGCACCTGCTGCGCCACCGCAGCCGGCTGGGCCGACTCCAGCACCTGCACCATTCCAGGCGCCAACCCCACCAGCACCACAGAGCCCACAGTCAGCAATTCCTCCAATTAGCTATGAGGAAACCACTCCGGGGCCTACACAACAGGCATCATAGTTATCCTGTATAATCTCATGTATGACTTCTAAGGAAAATGATGGCGAGCGCATTAATAAATTTCTTGCGCTTCATCTTGGTATCGCACGTCGCGAGGCAGATGAATTGATTGCCCAAGGTGCAGTTAGTGTTGATGGCAAGGTTGCCACGCTCGGCCAACGCGTCTCGGAAAGTTCACCTATTACCGTCAAAGGAAAAGAACTCCAGACTACACCTGCCTTTACGTATATCGCGCTTCACAAACCGGTTGGGTATGTCTTTTCACGCAAGCGCCAAGGCGACACACCCACAATCTACGAATTACTGCCGAAAGAGTATCATGCACTTAAGCTCGTCGGACGTCTCGACAAAGACTCGTCAGGCATTATTCTTCTCACAAATGACGGCGACTTCGCGCACCAAATGACTCATCCAAAGTTTCACAAGATAAAAATCTATGAAGTGGCACTCGATACGCCACTTCAACCCCTCCATCGCCAGATGATCAGTGACTTCGGCGTTATGCTTGAAGATGGCAAAAGTCAGTTTGAGTTAGCACGGCTCAACGAAAATGACGATAAAGAGTGGATGATTACCATGAAGGAAGGGCGCAATCGCCAGATTCGCCGTACATTTGCCGCGCTTGGCTACACAGTGACAAAGCTTCACCGCACACAATTTGGCCCCTACATGCTCGCGGGGCTCCGAGTGGGTAAGGCTGAAGTTGTCGACCGTCGCAGCGTACAGTAATTTCTCCAAGACGCTTATGCTCGCAAAATAAACTTACCTCTGTTATAATAAGCCAAAGTTATGTCATCGAAACTACCAACAGTAGCGATTATTGGTCAAGCGAACGTCGGCAAGAGTTCGCTTTTTAATCGCATGGTGCGAGCGCAGCAAGCAATTGTTGCTAGGGAAGCCGGTACCACTCGAGACAATGTGCTTGGTAAAGTAGAGTTTCACGGCAAGCAGTTCTGGCTCGTCGACACCGCCGGTCTTAAAGACCCAAATGATGAATTTGAAGCCAGTATCCAAGAGCAGATTGTCGAAGCTGCTGATGCCGCCGATGTTATTCTTGTGGTTGTCGACAGCGCCCAGTACCCGAGCGATGACGACCGATTTGTTGCCAAAAAGGCTCTAAAAAGCAAAAAGCCAGTTATCTTGATCACTAACAAAGCCGACCTAAAAGGCAGCCTCCCGGATGATGAGTTCCGCCGCCTTGGCGTCAAGACTATTATTCGCACCAGCGCCGAGCACAATTCAGGTGTTGTCGATGTTCTTAGTGAAATTATCGATATTATCCCAGCCGCTCGCGAACATGAAGATGACGATACACTACGTATCGCGCTGATTGGCCGTCCGAATGTTGGCAAGAGCCATCTTTTCAATACATTAGCCGGCAAGCAGCAGGCAATTGTAGCGAATATTGCCGGTACCACCCGTGACGTTAACCGCGTGCCGCTGAAATACCACGGCAGGTCGATTGAACTGCTCGACACTGCAGGTATCCGCCGCCAAGGCAAACAAGAAGTCGGCATTGAAAAATTCAGCGTACTACGTACACTGCAAGCTATCGAAGAATCAGACGTTTGTCTACTCCTCATGGATGTTAATGAACTCAGCACTCAGCTCGACCAACGTCTTGCCGGTATCATTTCCGAAGCAGGGAAGGGCATGATTATTGTTGTCAGCAAGTGGGACAGCCTTGAGAATAAAGAAGATGAGGAAGGTAAAGCCACTTCCGACTCCATTGCCCGCAAGATCAGCTACGACTTCAAGTTTACTCCGTGGGCACCACTAATTTTTACTAGTTCAGTCACGGGGCAAAACGTTAGCAAGATTCTTGAACTAGTTATGCAAATTGATACGCGTCGAAAGCAGGAAACCAAAACCCGTGTCCTGAACGACCTGCTTCAAAAAGCCCTTATTAAGCACCCGCCAGCTGGACTTAAAAATACCTATCCAAAGCTTCGCTACATGGTACAGACCGACACAGCACCTCCTTGGTTTGTTATCTACGGCTCAAATCTTAAGTTCCTCCACTGGAGCTACAAGCGCTACCTTGAGCGCCTTCTTCGCGAAACCTACGACTACAGTGGCACGCCAGTCAAATTCTCATACCGTGACGAAAAGCAGATCAAAGCTAACAAAGAGCGTATTGCCGCCGGTAAAGAACCAGTTACCAAAGCCTATAAAAAAGCAAAAGAGGCCGAAAAAGACCTCTAAAGAAAACGGTCCTGCCACCCCAACCGCGCAGTGCGGAAGGGGCAGCAGGACCACATGGCTACATCCGGCGATACAGTCGTCGTACCACGAGCCCGTGCTTGTCCGTACGGACAATACATCGGCTCCGCCGGCAGTATGCCTCGTGCCGTGCATCGATGAACGCAGCGACGGCGCCCGCCGCATACGCGAGGCTGATGTACAGCAGAATGCGACACAGCCAGATGTCGCCCAGCTGCGCATAGCAGCCGATCGTCGGTACAAGCCAGAGGATGAACAGCCCGTAAAGGGCCTTTCTGTCTCCAACCTGCATGAACCTGCCCGTCTCATACTCGGACATTTGAATCTCCTTTGGGGAAGTGCTTCACGGGGAAGTGCGAAGC
>JASLCR010000085.1 GCA_030145955.1 Candidatus Saccharimonadales bacterium | reverse complement strand
TATCAGCAGATCGTCGAAAAGCCATCGGTTGAAGAGGCGCCAAGCACGCTTATTAACGTCAGTAAGTATGTATTACCTAAGGCGGTGATTGCCGCTGCGGTGACTATTCCAGCGAATCCGGTGCGAGGCGAGTATGAAATTACTGATGTTATTAATCAGTACGTAGCAGATGGTGGCATTATGAAGGTGGTTGAGGCGAAGGGTGAATTCCTTGATGCAGGCAGTGTTGATGGCTGGCTGCATGCAAATAATGTTGTTTTAGGCTAGTAGGCGTAAACGGAATGATGTAAAATACAACGTATGAAGGGGTATCATACACACAAAAGGGGTAATCAACGCTCACATGACAAAAAGAAACACGGTTTTTCTCTTGTAGAGGTTGCCGTTGTTGTTGCAGTAATTGGCATCTTGGCTGGGATTGTTGGTGTTATTTCTGCGAGCGTACAACGAGATGCGCGAGATAGTAGCCGTAAGGCAAGTGCCTCTGCGATTGCTGAATCACTCGAGAAATATTATCAAGATAATGGAGAATATCCATCAATCACCTCAATATCAGATCGGCCAGTTGATCAGGTGCGGACAACATTAAACATACCAAGTAGCGATACATTGCTGTTCCCACAAGCGGCTGATAAAACTATGGCGGCAATCACCGCTGGTGCGGCGAGTACGAGTAAAATAAAATACCAAGGTACTGCGTGTTCAAGCACTCCGTGTGGTGATTTCACACTAAGCTACGTAGAAGAGGGTACGGGAAATACGGTTACTATCAAGAGTAGGGCGATTGTTGCTGGTGATCGGATTGATGATGGTAGTCTGCCACAGGCAAGCGTACCAACAGTATCGGCTACAAGGCAGGATCAAACTATTACGATAACCGCTACAGGCTCTACTTGTTCAACAGGTGGCGTGCAATATCAGATTCGTTATGCCACTTCAGCATCTGCGCTGGCATCTACAGCATGGCCAGCTGACTGGTCAAGAGATATTCCTTCTACTAAAGTGTTCACTGGAACAGGAGGAACTACTTATTACTTCGATGCTAGGGCGCGCTGTGTGCTCGGTAGTGTTGGTGGTCCGAGTTCGGCTGATAGCGCCGATGGCAGCATTTCTATCCCGTTGCCACCAGTTACAGCGCCAACTACTTTGAACGTATCACCTGGTGATACGACAAGTGCAGCAAATACTATGACGTGGACATGGTCTGCAAGTAGCTGTGCATCAGGAAGTGTTATGAGGTACCAGTATAACTTTGCAAACTCTTCGGGCTGGCAGTCTGGCTGGACAGATATGGGTACTGCAACCTCATCTGGAGCTATGGCAACGAGTACCGAGGGTGTCTTATACAG
Organism: Candidatus Saccharimonadales bacterium; assembly: GCA_030145955.1. GTDB lineage: Bacteria > Patescibacteriota > Saccharimonadia > Saccharimonadales > Saccharimonadaceae > JASLCR01. The sequence goes on along the minus strand of JASLCR010000085.1, from coordinate 14,542 downwards.
GATAGATGTTAGGGCATATTGTCGACGTACTGTAGATAATGCCGACTCCACCTTTAGTGGTGTGGTATCGAGGTATTTCCAGCGGACTATTCAAAGTTTGATACGTGCAGGATGGGGCCAGTCATATGTAGTGAGAAACGGTAATCAGCTTGATGCGCGTGCGCGGATCGACAACTATTCTGGATCCTGTGCATCAGGACTCACTCCGATGGTGCAGTGGCGTTACACCTTCACTCTGGGGCCAAATATTGGTAACGAAGTGTGGGGAGGTTGGTCAAGCCCTGCGCCGCTGACTATACCATACTATGTCTCTATTGGAGATGTTGGTCGTGCAAATGCAAACTCTCCAACGAAGACCGAATTTTCGTTCTATACAATGTGTACAAGGCTTGATTCTGGATACAGTGGTGCGATTAAGTACGCAGACATCTTTGGAAACTTATTTGTTGACCAAAATCGCAACCTTAATGCGAGTCCAAAAAAGTATGGTAGTTGGTATCGAAGATGCGGGGGGCATAATCTGGCGGGTGACGGTCCTCCAACGGTTATCAACGGGGTAACAGTGAACCAAGATTCGCAAAATGGCAGCTGGTGTGTTGAGGATAACACTTCGTATGGAAGCTAAGGGGGAAAATTCTATGAAGAAGCGTATTGGTATTATCGTTGCTGTAGGATTGGCACTTGCTGTGCTTGCAGGTGGTGTTACCTGGTATGTATTTTCGACGCAAGTTGTTAAGAATGATCGTCCTGTTGCGACTGACTCGCGCTCTCATTATGAAAAATCTGTTCAGGTGGGTATCGACGCAGAGCGCAAGGGAGAGACGCAAAAAGCTCTTGATACATACAAAGGTATACGCGCTTCCTGTAAGGATGATGATACTAACTGTAAGGTGAATATGGATATGAAGATCAACCTCATGGAAAGTGCACTCAAGCAGGAACAAAAACAAAAGGATGCCAAAGCATCAACTGCAACAGTGACAACTGACAACGACCCTAAGGATGATGCTACCGAAGCGAACGAGTAGACCGTTTCATTTGAGATAATGCTATTGCTTTTATGGCAAAAATTTGCTATAATATATCTCATGACAGAACCGACTGATAAGTCGTTTGAAACAAACAACCAAATACCGGATTTTAAGGCGCAAATTGATGCGATTACTGAGCGTAGTTTATCGCCTGAGAATATTGACACCTATGCAGATGATGCACTTAACGATCTGATTGATATCGTCAGCAGTGTAGTTACCGGATACGAGCAAGATCAGACTATTGTAGCTAACACTAATCAAGAGGTGGAGCGTCAGGCTTTTATGTATCGCGGCTTGGATGCCAATACTGTCGAAGCAACACTCGATCATATCGCCGATCTTGCAGCAGATATCTCAAAGCTCGATGATTTTATTAAGCAGCATGCCAATAATGGCAATGTTGTCATTACGCCCCCGATGTTGATCGACCAGGTCACTACAAGCGGCAGCGGGTCATTTAAGGAAAGGGCACGCGTACCTCGACTAAAAACAATCTTGCTCCTGCTTGAGCGCCAATTTGCCATTGATCTGGAAGACAGTGCCCAGATTCGTATTGTACCTGGTAAAGTGACATCAGGTATGATGAGGCAAATTCCATATAATATGATTGATTTGCCTACGCTGAATCGTATAATCAATGTCTGTGATGAGGAAGGTAATAGAACATTTCTATTTGATAGAGAAAATCTACTCGCACTTGGACTGGAAGTTGAAACGATTGCTCACCTAGAAAAGCCCGAGCTAGACCTTTTGATCGATAATCATCAAGGTGTAGGGTGCGCCCTAAGATACGATAGAACGACTTTTGTGCGACGTATCGCGCAACTTCTTAGGCGGGTCGATAACTCTCATCTCGACGACACTAATGCGGATAAATTACTCAAGCAGAGTATTGAACTTGCGCCAGAGGGCTTCTTGTCGCTTAAAAAGATGGCTACGGAATATGCAGATAAGAAAATAGCGTATGCTACCTATCAGAAAGCGTTCGAAGTACTACGGTCTGAGATGGGAGAAATAAATAGTTATCGGTTTGGCTCAAAAACAGCTGAAGCTTTGTCTCCTGCTCAGCAACACCAACTAATAAAGTTTATCGAATCGCAGCGCCCTCCAGAGGGTTATATGTCGATAAGGCATATTAGCGAGGAACAGGGCATCTCAAGGTCTAAATTAGCTAAGCAGGTTGAAGGGGTTCGTGATCAGCTTGGCGAGGTGAAAACATACTATCATCGTGGAGAACCAGTGGAGATTTATTCACCAGAACAGCAACATATACTGCTATCCGCTTTTGATCGCGACACATATGTACGTATACCTGAGAACTACAAGTGGGTTAGTGAAATTGCTGATGAATTGCAAGTTGGCCGGAAGATAGTAGAGGAAGCCTTCCGCGATCTTGCTGACAGGATTGGCGTTATTGGAAAGTATAAGGGTGACGACCGACGGCATCCCAGTAATGCGCTCTCGCCTGAGCAACAAGAAGTGATCCGTGACTACTTTAACTACAAGCGTAGACTGGATTCCCGTGAGTCAATCTTTGCATTGTCGAAGAGGTCTAACTTGGGTCGATTCATACTCAGGCGAGTAGCTACCGAGTTGGAATCTAAGGGAGAACTGGGTAGGGTATTGTATACAAAAAGTGGTCATCCTGTTTATAACTCAGCTCAGGCTGAACGTATAATTAACACAGTGCATGAAACTTCCGATTAGGATATTGAAGAACTCGGCTCTATCTGTTACAATAGTTCAGATTGAAAGCTAAATAAGAAAAGGAAGCTATGAAAGCAGTCGTTAAGGTTGGCGGTAAACAATATATCGTCAGCGAAAAAGAGACCCTCCTGGTGGACCGCCTCCCGGATGGAACGAAAGAGCTCGATCTCGACGTACTCATGCTTGTTGATGGTGAGAAATCTACTGTTGGCACGCCACTCGTCAAAGGTGCGAAGCTTAAAGCCAAGGTGGTAGAGGAAGAAGTAAAAGGTGATAAGATCCGTGTGATCCGCTACAAAGCGAAGAAGCGTGTTCACAAAGAGAACGGTCATCGCCAGAAGTACACTCGTATCGAGATTGGTAAAATCGCGAAATAAGTTGCCTCAACAGAGATAAAAAAGGTTGCATATATGCAGCCTTTTTTGATGCTCATGCTATACTTATATGCAGATGAGCGAGGGAAATAAACAGCCTATAGTGATCGCGGTCACAAATCAGAAGGGTGGCGTTGGTAAGACAACGACCGCAGTTAATGTTGCCTATTACCTTGCAAAGGCAGGCAAGAAAACCTTGCTGATTGATTTTGACCCTCAAGGAAATGCAACAAGCGGTCTTGGGATTGATAAGCAGAAGCTTGAAGATGGCACGATGAGTGAGGTAATGCTCGGATCTCGCCAGTTAGGGCATGTAATTATTGCGACGAAGCACAAGAATCTGTCTATCGCACCGGCGACGCCGCCGCTTGCAAATACGGAAGTGGAGATTGCTAAAGAGCAGCGTCGCTTCACGAGGCTTCGTGATGCGATTCGTTCAACCGATGACTACGATGTAATTCTCATTGATTGTCCGCCGAGTTTGAGTCTTTTGACAGTTAACGGATTAATTGCGGCTCGTTACATATTGCTGCCAGTACAAGCTGAGTTTTACGCGCTCGAGGGGCTTGGGCAACTGTTAGAGACGATGAAGTTAATTCGAAAAAATATGAATCCAACACTTGATTTGGTCGGTGTACTGCCAACGATGGTTGATTCACGTACGACATTGAGCCAGCAAGTGCATGAAGAAATTAAGAAGCATTTTCCAGGTAAGGTATTTAAAACGGTTATTCCGCGTAATATCCGCCTTGCAGAGGCACCAAGCCATGGTGTGCCAGTAGGTAACTACGACAGATTTTCCAAGGGTGCAAGGGCATATAAAATGCTTGCAAAGGAAGTGATGGAAAGGACCGGACTGTAATTATGGCAGCAAAGAAAGGCCTTGGAAGAGGGTTTGAATCGCTAATTCCAACAGATCTACTTGATGAATCGTTTGATCCAACAGCTGCAGACGATAAAACGGTTAGTGAGTTACGGCATATTAAACTAGCAGAGATTGTTGCTGATGAAGAACAGCCAAGGAAGCACTTTGATCAAGTAGCACTCGAAGAGCTCAGTGCTTCCATTGCGCAGCATGGTGTGTTGCAGCCCATTGTTGTGACACCAAAGCAGGGAGCATATGTAATTGTTGCCGGTGAACGGCGCTTTCGGGCAAGCCAGGCGGCGGGCCTAAAGACAATTCCTGCCTTGGTGCGTACATTAAGCGCACAACATCAACTTGAGCTGGCATTGATTGAGAATATTCAGCGTCGGGACCTGAATGCGCTTGAAACAGCTACGGCGTATGCAAAGCTGCGCGACCAGTTCAATATGACGCTCGAGCAAATTGGCAATAGTGTTGGTGGTAAGTCGGTTAGTGCGGTGAGCAATACGCTACGATTACTCCGCTTGCCTAAGGCGGTGCAGAAGGCAGTTGCTGAAGGGGAAATTACCGAAGGACAGGCACGTCCATTGATTGATATGGATGAAAAGCTGGCGCTTGAGCTACTTCCGAAGATTATTAATGAAGGCATGAGTGCACGCAAGATTGAACTTCTTGCTCGCGCAGCAAAGAGTGGGCAGACTCAAGTAGCAACAAAGAGAAGTGATGAACCGTTTGGCAGAGAGCGCAGAGAGCTTGAGGATCGATTAAAAACAGCTGTACGAGTAACGACTACTCGGCGCGGTGCCGGACAAATCGTTATACGCTTTAAAGATGCGGATGAGTTTGAGCGCATTCGCAAGTCGCTTATATAGTTGCGAAGCAAATCCTAAAAACCACGTATTTGATTGAATGGGAAAATACGGAGACTCACTGGCCCAACGACATCGTAAAGAGGGATAAATCCCATTGTTTCACTACGTGAATCGAGTGAATTGTTGCCATCTCGGTGATCGCCACTGACGAACAATGTACCACTTGGAATTGTCCAGTCGCCCTCACCGCTGGTTGGCTTACGTGGCTCGCCATGATTTGCGTCATCGGGGTTAAAACCGCCGGGATGTTCGTTGTTATAAACCATATAATGTCCGTCTTTGAGGACAACGCGCTCGCCACCAAAGGCAATTACACGCTTGACGATGTATTCTTCGCGTTGATTTGTTTCGTCAAAATTTGGGTTCTTAAACACAATAATTTGCCCACGCTCGGGAGAGTACGTCTTATTTTGCACCTGACTCCAGGTTACTGGCAAACGGTTGACAATAAGTCTATCGCCGTCATGCATTGTGTCTTCCATACTACGCCCTTCGACGTTGAAGCTGCGGAAAATAAAAGTATTGATAAAAAGTGTTCCAATGATAACGCATGTAACGAAAAATATAACGCCGAGCGCGTCTTTGAACCCCTGATGTCGATCGAGAAAACGTGTTTGCACTAACCTATTGTACTACGAAGCGAGCGGTTTGCGAGGGTTTCCTCGATATATGACTATGCCAATTGCGGTGCCGATAATTACCCAAACGTGGATAATATTTGCATTGCCCGAGAAGAAGCTCATTTGGGTAAGAAGACCAACTAGGAGAGCGAGAAGGAGCCACTGCTTTTGACGTATAAGATGCCAGGCAATGTAGCCAATGAACCCAACGAAAAGGAGGGCTCCGAGAATACCAACTTCAGCGAGCAGTTCAAGATAGTAGTTATTTACAACTGCGCCGGGATGGCTTGGAATAAGGCTTGCGCCAAAGCCACCAACTCCTACACCAAATAGGATACTCTGAACGTTTGTCTGCCACATCGTCAGTGCAGCGCTACTCATTGAAAGTCGGGAATCAGTAGAGGTTGATACGTATCCCGATGATTCTACTGGAGCTGTCTTTATAATTTTAGTAGAGCTACTCGCAGGATCCATCACTTCTTCTTGGTGCGGTATGGCAATGATGCCTATGGACAATTGGTTAAGGGTGCGTGCAGCAGCGTTTGTACCACTAATACCGTCGGTGCGCAGCGAACTAACTGAAAATATCATGCCAAGCGAGATGATGCAGGATATAAGAAGCGCTGTAGCTACTCGACCAAGAGAAGTGAATGCTGGTCGGGCAAATATGACAAGCAGGATAAAGCTTATAAAGGCTGCAATAAGTGCTCCTCGAGAAAGAGTAAGTAAAAGGAGGGTGGAGCTACCGGTGAGCACGATGTAATGGATAATCTTTGCGTTATTCGTCAGGCTATGCCATGCTGACCATGCGAATGGCAGTAAGAGTAGGCTACCAAAGAACTGCGGCTCAAGTGCAAATGCTGTTGGCCGAGCGATGCCGAAAACATCACCGGTATACATTGTTGGTAGACCTGATAGTAAAGCTGGCAGGTGAAGTGCGTCGGCAATAATTTGCCAGAGTGCGAATAGGCTACTTGCGAGTAGTGCCCATAGACCGAGTTTTATGAGGAGCTGTTTCTTCTTCTGTAGTTCGGGTAGGCGCAAAGCAATGACCGAGCAGAGCAATACTAGTGCAGTAAAAAATCCTGCCGTCATAACTGCACGAAAATGATTAGGACTCCAGAGAGCACTAATCCAGAGGTATCCAGTAAAACCAATCAGTACTTTCCAGCCAAATGTGCGCAGTAGCGTAGGGAGGGAGGTGAGCAAAAAAGGTAGATGTACAGCAATGACGACTGCCATGAGTACATAAAGCAGACTTATATCTATATGGGTGCCACTGATCGTTCCTAGCGCCAGCACAGGAAGATAGCTGAAAATAACGCAAGGAAGAAAAGCAACAAGACTTAAGAGGGGCAGCTGATTCCGAAATGTGTTGGTATGTTTTCTCACTACTCCCATTGTGCCTAGGGTATTTGAAAAATACAACACGCTTATGTTTTCTTCATAGAGCTGCTCCTGTATAGTAGATAGAAGTAATTTATGCGAAAAAAACCCTCAAGCATTGATGGATTTGTTCCTCGTCATTCAGGACGCTCAATTGGTGATATCCATAAGACGTCACTTGGGGTATTTGATAGACAAACAACAATTGATCATGCCGGAGAAAGCCATCGGCCGCTTGTTGCTCCAAGCGAGCCGTTGCCGAAGGTTGATCGGTCTGTCTCACGAAGAGAGATCGATGAATCGCTGAAAGATATCGAGGGTGATGCAGCTCAGGGCGGTAGCAGGCGTCGCGGTCTCTTTGGGCGTAAGATAGCCAAGTCACAAGGTAAGCGACGCAAAGTTGCAAAACGCATCTTCCTCCTTCTGGCCTTGATTGTCGTGGTTACACTTGGCTACTTAGGGTATAGCTTCATTAAGAACACAGGTAGTATTTTTAAAGGCAACGTATTTGATATTTTCCAAAACAAACCACTTCGAATGGATGAGAATGGGCGCACAAATATCCTGATATATGGAACTTCAGGTAGCTTTGATGATCAGCGGCACGAGGGCGCAAGCTTGACGGATACGCTTATGGTACTATCAATCGACCAAAAGAAGAAAAATGCGTTCATGTTCAATATCCCACGTGATTTTTATGTTAACTATGACACGACGGGCTGTGATGTCGGCTATCAAGGTAAGATTAATGCGATGCACTATTGCTATACCGGTGGAGAAACTGACCAAGAGTCAGATATAAAGGGCGCAAAGGCTCTCCAGAAGAAATTTAAAGAGATCACAGGGTTGTCGTTCCAGTATTATGCGCATATCAACTGGGCGGTGGTGGTAGGTGCTGTCGATGCCGTAGGTGGTGTTGAGGTTAATGTCGAGGGTAATGGCTCTTGTGCCGCATGGGGTATGCCAGAGGGTAGCATTGTCGACAACAACATGAAGATTCGTTACACGCCTGGAAACCACCATATGAATGGCGAGCAGGCACTGAGGTTTTCGCGAGCTCGTGGGGCGGCTGGTGCATGTGGCCTTAATCAAGGAGATTTTGACCGTCAGTTAAACCAGCAAAAGGTCCTTAAAGCCTTGCAGGTAAAGGCAACGAGTGCGGGTACGTTGACTAATATCGGTAAAGTTACGGGGCTGATGGATGCAATGGGGCAAAATTTGCGCACAGACTTTGAAATGGCAGAAGTACGCACACTAATGGAACTAGGTAAAGATATTCCGTCTGATAAAGTGACTTCGATTGATCTTGTGAGCCAGGAAGATCCACTTATCGTGTCGGGTAATATTCCTAGAGCGGGGAGTACACAAGTCCCGCGTGCAGGTACGTACGATTACTCTGAGATACAGGCTTTCTTGCAGAAAAAACTGAATGCAAACGACATCAGTCGTGAAGACGCACATGTTGCGCTATTCAATGCTAGCGGCGTTGAAGGCTATGCTGGGAGCCAGTCTGACCAGCTTGAGAAGCAGGGCTTCAATATCACAGCTACCGATAATGCGCCGGCTGGCACATACGACCAAGTTGAAGTCTATGACCTAACAGGTAAGAAAGCGGCAACAAAAAAGAAGCTCGCATCGATCTATGGGGTGAAAGTGCGCACAGGCCAGCCATCGTTTACTGTTACGAGCGATACAGATTTCGTGGTAATATTTGGCAAAGCAACTTCAGCTGATTAACAGCAACAGGATGGTATAATACGTACATATGGAGTTTCTACGTCCGTCGCGTCACCGTACGCTTTTGAGTGAGATTGTCTATGTGCTGCTGAATATATTAATGGCATTGGCCCTGTTTGGTATTGCGATATCTGGGCTTGGTATGGCACCTGCGCTTGCCTTGGTGTTACTAAGTAAATGGCGTATCTTTGCTGTGCGCGCGCAACATTGGTATGCTAATTTGGTTTCAAATATGGTTGACGTGATCGTCAGTGTTAGCTTTGTGGTTATGCTGTATGTTTCTGGGGGGGCAGTGGTGGCACAGTTGGTGCTTACAGCGCTCTACATTGCGTGGTTATTAATCCTTAAACCGCAATCAAAGCGTAAGTGGGTAGTCGTTCAGGCTGGTATTGGCTTGTTTGTTGGCGTTACGGCACTGATGCATGTATCGTACGATTGGTGGGCGACACCGGTAGTGATTTTAATGTGGGTCATTGGTTACACGACTGCCAGGCATGTGCTGGTGGCATATAAAGAGCCTCACTTTGCGCTACTCAGCTTGATTTGGGGGTTAGTTGTTGCCGAGCTTGGGTGGCTCTTCTATCATTGGAATTTTGCCTATGAGCTTTCGTTCGCGGCTGGTCTACATTTATCGCAAGCCGCAGTTATCATTAGTATGTTTGGGCTACTTGCTGAACGTACCTATGTGAGTATTCATCGACATGGTGTATTGCAGGTAAATGAGATTCTACTTCCCGGATTACTTGCCGTAAGTAGTATCGTGGTTTTGTTGACAGTATTTAGTAGTACGGGAGGGGTATAAAATGAATGAGCACGTAGAAGCACCAGTGCAGAGCGAGAAGCAATCAACGAGAAAAACACCTATGCGTGCCCCGCTTATTACAGTACTGGCTGTTGCAGGCATTATCTTGTCTGCTAGTGCAGGCTATGTTGGAGGCCTTATGTCTCCGAATACGACAAATAGTGGATCATCCGTGGTAAATTTTGATAATGTTAAAGGTGATGGTAATGCGGTCGTAACCGAAACAGAGCAAGACATCTCTGCGCTCATTAGTAAAGTATCGCCAGGAGTTGTGTCAATTGTTACTTCGTCGCTCGCAAGAGATTCATCGGGGTACACATACCAAGCGGCAGGGACAGGCATGGTGGTCACCAAGGACGGCTACGTAATGACAAATAAGCATGTTGTAAACAGTGCTTCGCGTGCAACAATCATTATGTCCGACGGTACTTCATATAAAAATGTTCCTATTGTAGGGCGTGATCCCCTTAATGACATCGCATTTCTTAAGATACCGGACGTAAAGGATCTCACGCCACTCGAAATCGGCGACTCAAAGACGGTGCGTACAGGGCAAAATGTGATCGCTATTGGTAATGCACTTGGTCAATATCAAAATACTGTGACAACCGGTATCATTTCGGGACTCGGACGTCCGGTGATGGCAAGTAGTGATGGCTCCTCGAGTGAAACCGAGAGTCTCACCGATCTCTTACAAACCGACACAGCGATTAACCAAGGCAACTCCGGTGGCCCTCTGCTCAATGTTAAGGGCCAGGTGATCGGAATTAATACGGCGATTGCCGCTGATGCACAAGGGATTGGGTTTGCTATCCCGATTGGGTCAGCCAAGGGTATACTGAAGCATCTGATTGCGACCGGCCAAGTAAAACGAGCAATTGTTGGTGTACAATATCTTTCGATTAATCCAGAAGTGAAGAGTAAGTATAATTTATCAGTTAATCAAGGCGACCTTGTGACTGATCTATCTGGTATCGATACGCCGGCAGCTAAGGCGGGATTAAAGAAGAATGATGTGATCACTAAGGTAAACGGACAGGCGGTTGGTCCTGGAAAGAGTGTCTCAACGCTTGTTGGCGAATTTCAGCCAGGCGATAAGGTGGAACTCACGATTTTACGTGACGGGCAAACAAAGCAAGTGCAGTTGACGCTCGGCGCATACTAAATCTTACGGAAACTATAGGCAAAATTGCCAGCTTGCGTCACGGTAAATCCGTGACGTTTTGCTATAACAATGATCGATTCCCATTGTCTTGGATCGGCCTCAAAGATTGCAATTCCGCCTTTTTTCATCCTATGAGAAAGTTCTTCAAAGCACGATTCGATAAGCTGCAAACCCTGGTTTGTCGCATACAGTGCCTCTGCCGGTTCGTAGCGTAGCTCCGGTGAGTTTGTATCCCAGGTTTCATCGACATAGGGAAGATTAGCGAGAACAATATCGGGTGAATAAGGGTAAGATTTCAATAGATCGGATCGAAGCAGTGATACCTCGGCACCAAGCGCTGCGGCATTTTTCTCCGCAACCTTTAGAGCCCCGTTGCTGATATCAAGCAGGGTAACATCAAGATCTGGATAAAGAAGCTTGGCGGTAATGCCGAGGCAGCCGCTGCCAGTACCGATATCGACGAGACGTCGTGATTCGAGGGTTGGAAAATGTTTAGTTTCACCTAGTAATTCGCGAAGTAATGTGATCATTTCTTCAGATTCGGGGCGAGGAATGAGTGTAGACGGATTCACTTGAAAGAGGTGCCTGTAGAATTCTTTATGGCCAACAATGTAGGCAATAGGGGTACGATCGATACGAAGATCAAGCCGAGCATTGGCAATTTCTTCAAGTCGAGGTTCAATTTCGTCGCTCACATGAGCGTGTACGTAAGTGCGCGGCTTTTTGATTGTATGCGCGAGAATAATCTCGGCATCAAGTCGCGCGGAAGAGATCCCCGCTGCTACGAGTTCTTTTGTTGCATCTGAAAGCCATCTACCGATAGTCATATATTCATTATCTCATCTCTTGCACAATACGCAAAATATTGACAAATAAACTTAAGTGTGATAGAGTGTTTGTATGAACGAAGAACTGCAAGTAAAAAGCAATGAGCGAACGGGCAAACTCCTTAAACGTGCAAAAGATCTTGGCAAGGCAGGACTAGTGCTGGTAGCAGGTACTGTTACTGCGGTTTCCCTTTTTGGAGGTGGTGCAGAAGCGGGCAATCAGCAGCCTAAGGATACACCAACGCACGAGTCTCCGCAGATTCCGACCTATGAAGTTACTGCAATCCCTGGTGATACACTTTGGAGTATAACAAGCGATGTAAAGAATGTTAAAGACCGACGCGACGTTATTGATTGGGTTGAGAAGAGTAGCCCGGACGTTGCCAACGACGGTAGTCTTGACGTGGGTGATGTTGCTATAGTTCCGGTCAACGCTGAAGACATCAAGTAACAGACTGCATACGTGATTCACCGTAGAGATTCTGAGCCACAAAGTGTTGATGCCGACAAGCCGGTTTTCGACTATACAGCAAGCTGGATGAATAAAGAACAGCGCGAACATCTGCGGCAGTTTGATACTTCACTAAAGACGGTCAAGGAAGCAAATCTAGCAATATCTGTAGCTGGCGTACTGTCTGGCGTAAAGTCAGGGTCATTGATTGAAGAGTTGCCAAAGACGATCCGGTCACAGCAGTTCAAGGGGTTTGGTCTTTACTATGTTCCAATCGAAGCACTATTTGATTGGCAGGGGGAGACTGGGCCGGGAGTGATTGCACGCAGCAGCGCAGTTGCTGACGAACTAATGCACCTGGCTGCCGTACGTATGCCAGATCCGGCACGCGATGCGCGGTTTGGCGAATTGTTAGGTTTTCCGTCAACAGCGACCGAATACTATAATCGACGAATTACAACTGTGGGTACTCCATGGGAGCTACCTGTAGGCCAGGGAACATTGCATGATGATAAACTTGAAGATTATTTTGCGCAGCTCATACTTTCCCCTGAGCACTATGAAGAAGAAATGGAAGCGTATGTGCGACCACTACAAAAAGCAACGCAAGCACTTATGCCACATGCCTATGCAATTCTTGAGAAACAAGTAAACGGGCAACAAAAAGAAGGCATGCTACGGAAAGTAGCGGACACTGCTATTAATGGAAGTGAAGGAGTAGCTTAACCTTCAGTGTTTTGTGCCTTGAGCTCACGCTCATACGCAGCAAGACGTTCAACGAGATCATCAATATCGCCATTCATTGCCTGCGGAATACCGCTGCGTGAATACCCGATACGGTGGTCGGTAATGCGGTCCTGCGGGTAGTTATAGGTACGAATCTTCTCTGAACGGTCGCCAGAGCCGATCAATGAACGACGCTCCGCGGTAAGCTCGGCTTGTTCCTTATCGACTTTTTGTTGCAAGAGTCGTGAGCGAAGGACGCTCATGGCTTTTTCTTTGTTCTTGATCTGTGACTTTTCGTCCTGGTTGGTAACAACCAGTCCACTCGGTAGGTGAGTAATACGAACGGCAGAATCGGTTGTATTGACGCTTTGTCCACCGTGACCGCCAGAGCGGAAGATATCAATACGCAGGTCGTTTGCATGGATTTCGATATCGGTTTCTTCAGCCTCAGGGAGAACTGCGACGGTAGCGGTTGAGGTATGAATACGACCCTGTGATTCAGTAGCTGGTACGCGCTGTACGCGGTGAACACCAGATTCGAATTTGAAGGTAGCGTACGGCATTTCACCTTTAATCTCGAAAATAACCTCTTTGTAACCACCATTATCTGAGCGGTTTTCACTCATGAGCGAAGTTTTAAAGCTATGTGATTCGCAGTAGCGTAGATACATGCGGTAGAGGTCACCAGCAAAAATTGCCGCTTCGTCGCCACCAGCACCAGCACGGATTTCCATGATGACGTTTTTTTCGTCATTAGGATCTTTCGGGGTTAGAAGTATGAAGAGCTCTTCATCAAGTGAATCAAGTTTTTGTTCAAGTTCCGGAATCTCCATCTTAGCAAGATCGGCAAGCTCATCACCGCCAACAGATAGTTCCTTAGCTTCCGAGAGTTGTCTCTCGAGTGAATCGCGCAACGTAGCTTTTTCGATGAGTGTCTCGAGCTCTGAGAGCCGACGGTTTTTACTACTGAATTCCGGGTCGTTAAACGCATCAGGGCGTGACAAAAAAGCCGTTAAATCGGTTTTTTCATTTTCAAGATCGGTGATGTTGAGATTAATTTTTGGCACTATACCACCTAGTATACGCTATTAAGGAGTAAAGTAACAGAGGTGGAATTTAAAAGTTATACTGACTTATTTTGGCGGTTTGTTCTTCTGGCGTGAATGATGTTGAGATAGATAGATATTCCTACAAGAAAACCTGTCGCTATGAGCAACCCTGTCGTAAGAATATTATCTTGGGTGTTAGACATTAGGCTTGCAAAGCCTTGGTTCAAGAGTAACCATAGGCCAATCATGGGAAATAGGCACCCTGCAAAAAGAAGACCAAGAATAACATTAAATATGTAGAGCCATTTTGGGTAGAAGGCAATCTTGTCACCTGGCAAGAAAGATACGGCCATTGCGGCAATAAAGACTGGGCTAATAAAAAGGGGTAAGTAAGTGATTAACTCAATGTTCGTGAATGATATATCAATAACTAGCAGGATTGGCGCCAGGAAAAGGCCTAGCGAATGAAGGAGGAGGGAGATGCTTGTATTAGTTCCTGATTTCATATCGCTACTTTGAGGTGCAGCTATCTGACTCTTCGTATTTTTCGGCTAATAAAGAAAGTGATTGAGCCGATAATAATAGCAATGCCAAGTAGGAGAGGTAGCGTGATGTACGGAGGCTGCGCTAAAAGTCCTGTAAGCGGTGCATCGGGCTGCACCTCTGTGGCACATGTGTCGTTTGCCTGATAGTTTCCGCATCCGTATGCTTCTTTACCGTAAGCGGCTCCGAGAGTGGTTGTGTTGGGCATAAACATTTGCTTTTTGTCTCTTACTCAGATAGTATATAACTTAAGTAAACTACATTAGGAAGGGGAAATCAAGGTTATGTTTGGTCTGGGCACACCTGAACTTATTATTATCTTGCTCATTATTTTGGTTATCTTTGGTGGTTCTCAATTGCCAAAGCTTGCGCGCAGTCTTGGTA
>JASLCR010000059.1 GCA_030145955.1 Candidatus Saccharimonadales bacterium | reverse complement strand
GTGTGGGGTAATTCTTCGTAGTCTATCCACGCCCTGTAGGTTATGTTAGCACCTCTGGCGCGTGCGGCTTCGCATAATTCTCTTTCTCGCTTGCCTCCGCCAACAAACAAAAAATCAATCTCCTTATCATAAAGCGCTTCGGCGGCTTCAACCGCAACACGAAGTCCATGCAAGGGTAACATATTGCCATAGTAGAAGACCTTTAATCTATCACTAGATGCACCGGCTCTGGTTGGTGGTCGTCGGAAATTTGCTTCATCGGTTGAAACTGGGATCGTCGTAAATCTTTTAGGGGGAATGCCTGTTAACCGCGAACTTAAGTTTGCGTGCGAAGTAGTGTCAGTGAGTACCGCACTCGGCGTGCGAAGCAGTAGTGAATACAGCCTAAGAAATAGTTTTGCTCCAACTCCATTCGATGAAAGTTTCTTATGCTCCAATACAAGCCACTCGTATGGATTAATGAATTCGTCATATACCAGCGGTTTTCCTAGAGTCATTATCCTTGCCGGCAGGAGGATTTCATAGGCACGAAAGGTTAAGATGTAGATATCTGGTCGTTTACGCAATCTTGCCATCAGCAGTCGCAGCATCACCTCCCAATACCTCATGATGCCAACGGTAGTATTCTTTATTTCAATAAGTTCAAATCCTTCACGCCTAACAGCATCACGCAATGACACAGCACGTACATAATTTGGTTGCTTATAGCAGGTTACAACCGCAACCTTCATAGCCGCGACAACTTTCCATCAGGTTGAGGAGTGCTAAGCTCTATTGAGTCAGTTTGCGAGTATACACTCGTTGGAGGGCCAGCCACCGTGCGTCCAACGTACTCACCTTCATATGTTGCAACGTTACTAAAGGCAGCCTTCTGCTCCTGGTCCTTAATGAGAAGGTTTAAATCGTTGCCATGCATTGCAATATATGGCTGAAGTTGTGCCGCCGATGCCCTATCAGCAATCTCCTTCAAGGTTTCTGCGCTGATAGATCCCGCATCTGTACCCAATGACAGACCAAAGGACTGTACGTCACAAAAGGCTCTGACCGACTGAGGAGCATCATTAGAGAGTGTGTTTTCTGCAGCCCAGATAACGAGACTATTGCGCGGCAGTCGATCGCACAGCGCCTCTATAGCAGCAACCTGTCCCGCACTTTCACGCGTCCGTATAAAAGGTCGCGTAGTCATGAGTGGCTGTATGACAAACAATATCGATATAAAAACCATTGCCATCGTTATATATTTTCGCTGAGTACCAATTTTGGTGATACTTTTCTCTAAGTAGCTAAGTCCAATGAGACTCACCAGCGTAAGTAGCGGTATAACAACCGGAACGAAACGACGACTCGCCCACACTTGATCGGCAGTAATTTGTGGACTCCAAAGATATATGAGCGATATAAGGACCGCAGGAAGAGCAATGATAAGATATTCTATCTTTAATCTTAGTACAGTTTTGTTGATTATAGCCACTATGCCAATCACTACAAGTACAATACACACCCCTCCCATATACCACTCGAGCCAATTGATCGTATGTTCAGCATACGTTCTTGGGGCTATCGCCTCATTTGTTAGTTGCTGTACGGACTGGACTGCTCCCGCGACATTACCATTATGCTCAGCAGCTTGCATCCAAAGTGGCCGACTATAGAGAATAAGAGACACTGCCAAAAATACAATAACAAGCATATTCCTTAACATGTTCTTATTCTTAAAGCGCCTTATGATATTTTTCCGAATATCGGGTCGCTTCCGCAATACAGCACCGGTTACCACTACAGCGATAGCTCCTAGGAAGAAGGCAATGATCTGTTTGATGATTAGAGAACCTTGAGACTGAAAATATCCAGATGCCTGTTCGTGAAGATCTATGTACGCCAGCACCATAGCTGGAAGCTGAGCCACTATCGATACAAGAAACGCTTTAATGATTACAGTGTAGTGTTGGGGGTTAGGGCGCTTAGACTTAGAAGCTAATAAAGCAACTATGAAGAAAGGCATTAAACTTATGAATGTTAGATACCCATCAGCCCTGACAAGCAACGTACTTCCTGCCAGAAATCCGACAAGGCCCCATATGCCATAGTCCTGAAGCGAAAACGTTACTTTTTTTGAATCAATTTTATGTCGCAATAATTTGTATGCAACCGTAAACATAAGAAGAAGCGAGAGTGTGAAAAACATAGCGAGCGGTTCGGTATAGGTATCTCTGGCAAAGTAGATTACCGGCAAACAAGCACCAAGCAGCATCAGGCCCAATAATGCATATCGTGGTCGTACGTAAAATCGTGCAAGCACGTAGAAAACAAGTAGAGCAATGCCCCCAATAATAACGTTCGCCTTGTATAGCAAACTTAGTCCACCCAATTTTCCAAATAGCGCCAAGATCGAAGAGAGGATATGGGTGCCTTGCGGCTGAAGATATCCTTCACCGCCCTTGTTTATATCTGCCCAAACACCTGATGTTGCCTGAGTAGCGCCAGCTATTCCAAAACTCAATGAATTATTCACTGGGATGTTTGTACTTGAGTGTTTTGTTAGCCAGACCGCTTCTGTTGCATACACGCCAGGATCACGTTTAATGAATGCCGTTTGAAAGCTGTAAAATGCATTTACACCAACCCATACAATGAGAAATACCACTGCGATACTGTTAATGAGGAGGCGCTCCTTGCTATCGCTGGCAACCATATTTACTTTAATGCGACGCATCAACATACCTGTTGCAATTGCAGTGACTATTATTGCAACCATACTTACTGGATAGAGAATAGTGTCTGTAAATTTATTCTGCCACATCAAAAGCACGGCAATCATGCCATAGACAGTAAAGGCAACCCCGAGAATACTTGCAGCATAGAGAAGCAGGTCGTCAAATTTTTCCAGTAGCAACTTCCGCATTACCTGTAAGTATAGCAAATAATTTGAAAAGTCTCACTTGCACCCCTGGGGGCTACTATTGCGTCTATTGGTTAATAGTATATAATGGTTATTACGCTTATGAAAAAAAATAAAAAGAACAAAGTAGTCCTTACCACCGCCCTCATCGCTCTACTTGTAGTGATTAGTGCTGCAGGTATCTACATGTTCATTGCCTCGCGCCAAAGCCCAGCAACACCCTCCACGCAACTTGATAGCGAACAACGAAGCAATCTTGAGCAAAAGAAGGAATTCCTCGACAAGCAACAGAATAACGGCAAGCAACCACCCCAAACAACTACCCAACAGCCCCCGAAGCAATCAAAAGCACAGGGTACGCTAACCGCCCAGCAAACGAGAGATTCCGTAACAATCACCTCTCAATTAACCGCAGCGAGCGAAGGAACGTGTGCATTGCACATACAAAATGGTACACAAAC
Source organism: Candidatus Saccharimonadales bacterium (assembly GCA_030145955.1). Taxonomy (GTDB): domain Bacteria; phylum Patescibacteriota; class Saccharimonadia; order Saccharimonadales; family Saccharimonadaceae; genus JASLCR01. The sequence continues at coordinate 1,477 of JASLCR010000059.1, read as the reverse complement.
CTACACAAATACGGCGCCAGTACTGTACCAAGACTCATTTTCTACCTGCGAAGGCTTTACTGTACCAATTTCTGAACTTGGCGGAGGCACATGGCTCATCTCCATAGATGTATCCGGACCCACTTTTCAAAAATTTACTCTAACAAAGCAACTATCGGTCAAGGAGTAGTGTACTAGATGAACGTAACTCCAAAGAACACCCTTCTGTCTTGCCTCGCAGTCATTGTCGGCTTAGCTACAACAATTAGTGTAGGTATCTCACCTTCAGCCTCAGCCGTTACTGCAAAAGATTGGAGCGCAGGACGCATTATTGATGATGATGTCTTTACCGACAAAAATGCAATGAGTGTCAGCCAAATCCAGTCCTGGCTTAACAGTCGCCTTGCTAACTGTGACTACTGGGGCACTCAACCATCTGAACTAGGTGGCGGCACTCGTGCGCAGTACGGTGCTTCTCGCGGTAACCCCGCTCCCTTTACCTGTTTAAATATGTACTACGAAGTGCCAAAAACATCCCCAGGCAACTACATTCCTGCAAGTAATTACGGCACATCCACAAAGCCAGCAGGTTCAAAAAGTGCAGCACAACTGATCTATGATGCAGCACAAGCCTACAATATTAGCCCAAAAGTTCTGCTCGTAAAGCTTGGCACCGAGTCAGCAGGTCCCCTTACTAGTGATACATGGCCCCTTAAAAGCCAGTACACCTACGCCATGGGGGCACATTGTCCAGACTCTGGGCCTGGTGGCACAGCAAACTGTGACATCAATTATTCCGGCTTCTCTATGCAGATGAACGAAGCGGCAAAACTCCTTCGCGGTTATTTAAATAACATGACGCAAAGTTGGTGGCCATATAAAAAACCTGGCCAGACGAACTATGTCTTATGGAATGTCGCACCATCAGGATGTGGTGGAAAAAATATCTTTATAGAAAACAAGGCCACAGCAGCTCTCTATACCTATACGCCATACCAACCAAACTCTGCGGCACTCAACAACATGTATGGGCAGGGTGATTCTTGTAGTGCGTATGGTAATCGAAACTTCTGGCGCGTGTACAATGACTGGTTTGGCAACACTCGCGGCACGCCTCTCTTCTCTAATAACGGAGCAATTTACATAGAAGGTGACAATAATACCTATTATCATGTAGTTGATCCAGGTCAGCTCTCCAGCTTTGGCTATGGCAGCAAGATTAAAAAGATCAATGCAGTAGACGCTGCTTACCTATCATCTCGCACATACAAGGGAGACCTTTCAAATGTGGTCCAATTCGGTGGCGATGGAACAATCTATGCCGTTGCTAATGGCGCCCTGTATCATGTCCCGTCGCCCCAGATCTATGCATCTTACGGATTCTCATTCGGCGATGAATCAAATCTTCCGGTAGCCTGGAAGTCATCTTTTGGGGTCGGCTCTAGCATGATGACTGTCATGAAACAATCCGATGATGCTGCGGTATACGATATACATG
>JASLCR010000048.1 GCA_030145955.1 Candidatus Saccharimonadales bacterium | reverse complement strand
ATCAATAAGAAAAAACCTAAGAATAAGCAAAGGCAGGGTTAAGCATGGCTCGAATTTCTGGGGTAGTAATACCTTCTGAAAAGCAAGTGCACATTGCGTTGACGTATATCTACGGCATCGGCAAAAAGCACTCACGAGACATCCTTGCGGCGGCTAATATCGAGCCGACCACTCGGGTGAAGGATCTCACCGAGGCTGAAGAACAGAAGCTCCGTGACATTATCGACAAAGAATATGTCACCGAGGGCGATCTCCAACGTCTCGTAACCAACAATATCAAGCGTCTTAAAGACATCAACGCCTACCGTGGCCTCCGCCACAAGGCAGGTCTTCCAGTAAACGGTCAGCGTACTCGTACGAATGCACGAACTCGTAAGGGTAAGGCAGTGGCTGTCGGTGGCGCACAACCTAAAGCAGCAACTAAAACCTAGGAAAGGAGCTAATACGTTATGGCAGAAACAACCACAGCAGCCGCTCCTAAGGCTGCACCACGCAAGAAACAGCGCCGCGCTGTTCCAGCTGGCCAGATGCATATCCAGGCTAGCTTCAATAACACCATTATCACTTTCACAGACAAAAAGGGCGCAGTCCTTTGTGCGTCAAGTGCAGGTGCATGTGGCTTCCGCGGAAGTAAAAAAGGTACTGCATATGCAGCACAGATCGCTGCTGAAAAAGCAGCGGAGCTCGCAAAGAGCCTCCACGGCATGAAATCAGTTGATGTATTCGTAAAGGGCGTAGGTCTTGGACGTGATGCAGCTATCCGTGCCGTATCTGGCTTCGACATGCAGGTAGAGTCAATCAAAGACGTGACAGGTGTCCCACACGGTGGTACACGTGCACGCAAGCAAAGGAGAGTATAGTATGGCACGAGATCGAAGTCCTATTGTGAAGCAATCTCGCCGTGAAGGCTATGCGCTTCATCCAAAAGCACACAAGATTATGCTACGGAAGTCTGGTATTCCAGGTGAGCACGCGCATGGTCGTCAGAGCAAGCCAAGTCTATATGCAACACAGCTTCGCGAGAAGCAAAAAGTACGTCGCACATATGGTCTTCTTGAGAAGCAATTTGCTCGTCTTATGAAAGAAGCAACTCGTAAAGACGGTCTTGCAGGTGAGAACCTTCTCCAGCTACTTGAGCTTCGTCTTGACAACGCTGTTTACCGCGCAGGTTTTGCAGTTAGTCGTCGTGGTGCACGTCAGCTCGTAAGCCATGGTAACTTTATGCTTAACGGCCGCCGTGTTGATATCCCATCAATCCGTCTTAAACCCGGTGATGAGATTACAGTCCGCCCAAAGAGCGCAAAGAATGGCTACTTTACACAGATCAATGACGTTATCGGTAACTCAATTCAGGGCAGCCTTAGCTGGCTCAAGAGCGATGCAAAGGGTCTGAAGATTTCAGTCACTGGCCTACCGAAGCGTGAAGAAGCCGAAGCAGATATCAATGAACAACTAATCGTTGAGTACTACTCACGCTAATAAAGGGAGATTTACGTAATGTCAAACGCTATTTACAACCCAGTGCTTGCCAAAGTTGATGAGCACTCAAGTACCAGCGCGACTTTTGTTGTTGAGCCAATGCAGGCTGGATACGGCAATACGCTTGGTAATAGCCTCCGACGCGTGCTTCTTTCAAGCATTCGTGGTGGTGCAATCGTTGCCTTCCGTGTTGAAGGTGCAACGCACGAATTTACGACAGTAAAAGGTATCAAGGAAGATGTCGTCGACATCATGCTGAACCTTAAGAATGTCTATGTTCGTGTTCACTCTGACGAGCCAGTTGAACTCCGTCTTGAAAAGAAAGGCGCCGGTGAAGTCACTGCCGCTGATATCAAGACAACGGCTGACGTAGAAATCGTCAACCCAGAGCAAGTAATTGCTACTATCGATGATCCAAAAGCAAGTCTTGTAATGGATCTCGTGGTCGATTCAGGCCGCGGTTACCGTACTATTGAAGACTCAAGTACGTCACGTCTTCACAGCGACATGATCGCACTTGATGCTGTCTTCAGTCCAGTACTTCGTGTACGTTACAAGGTTGACGGTACTCGTGTTGGTCAGGAGACTAATCTTGATCAGCTTCGTCTGACCGTTGAAACTAACGGCGCTATCACTCCTAAGGATGCATTCGAAGAAGCTGCGGCTATCTTGGTTAACCAGTACACTGCACTTGCCGGCGCAACTCAAGTTGAAGCAGCACCTGCACTTGGCCAGGATGAAAGCGACGAAGCTAGCCAGCTCAATACATCAATCGAAGACCTAAATCTGTCTGCACGTACTGCAAACGCACTCGTTAATAATGACATTCGCACTGTACATGACCTCGTGACATTGACCGAGCAAGATCTTCGTGAACTAAAGGGCTTTGGGTCGAAAGCTCTCGATGAAGTAAAAGATAAGCTTACTGAATTGGAGCTCTAAACCATGCATAGACACGGATATAAAGGACGCAAGTTTGGACGTGAGCGCGATCAGCGCCGCGCCCTGCTAAAGGGTCTAGCGACAAATCTTGTAGAACATGGTTCTATTGAGACAACGCTGCCTAAGGCAAAAGAACTTGTCCGCTACATTGAAAAGCTTATTACAAAAGCGAAGAAGGGTGATCTTGCAAATCGTCGTATGGTAATTGCAAAGCTTAATACTCAAGCAGCAGCCTTCAAGCTAGTCGACGAGATTGCGCCCCAGCTAAGTGGACGCACCTCTGGACACGTACGCGTTGAACGCACCCGTGTTCGTATTGGTGATGGTGCACAGCTTGCACGCATCAGCTTTGTCGACGAATTAAAAGATATCGCTAAACCTGCCCCGAAAGCAGCCGTAAAGGAGAGTAAGTAATGAAAACCTACTCACAAAAGCCTAGCGAAGTATCACGCCGATGGATTGTCATCGATGCAAAGGATGCACCACTTGGTCGTCTTTCTACAGAGATTGCAAAATACCTCATCGGTAAGTATAAGCCAACTTACACTCCGCACATCGATGGTGGTGACTACGTGATCGTTATCAATGCTGCTGAAGTGCCTGTGACCGGTGATAAAGAACTTCAAAAGATCTACTACCGTCACAGTGGTTTCCCTGGTGGTATTCGCGATGCACGTCTCGAAGAAGTTCGCGAGAAGTTCCCAGAGCGCATCATCGAAGCATCTGTTAAAGGTATGCTTCCAAAGAACAAGTTATCTCCAGAGCGTATGAAGCGCCTGAAGATCTACGCTGGTGCCGAACACGAGCACGCAGCTCAAAAGCCTGAGAAAGTTGAGGTAAAGTAATATGGCTGATGCAAAATACGCCTACGGACTTGGCCGACGCAAAAGTGCAACTGCACGTGCACGCCTCTATAAGGGCAAAGGTAATGTAACTATCAACGAAAAGCCAGCCGCTGAGTACCTCGACGGCAACAAGACGCTTCTCGCTGAAATTACTGATCCACTTGCACTTGTAAACAAGCAGAAAGAGTTTGATGTTACTGTACGCGTAAGCGGCGGCGGCATGAGCGGTCAAGTTGATGCTATCAAGCTTGCTATCGCAAAAGCTCTGACTGTTGAGCATGCTGATCTTCGTTCAACATTGAAGAAAGCAGAGTTCCTCAAGCGTGATCCACGCGAGAAAGAGCGCAAGAAGTACGGTCTTCGCTCAGCACGTAAGCGCGAGCAGTTCTCGAAGCGTTAGTATATCTATACAAATGCGCAAACGACGTCCTCTATCAAGAGGACGTTTTTGTTTGCTAAGATAGAAAGGATGTACGATAGGTTAATTCACAAGTGGCTTAAAGTTCCGTATATACTTCATGTACGAACACTTCGTCGGACTAAGCGCCCAAGAGCAACGGTGTTGTTTCTTCACGGTATAGGTAACAATGGCTCTATATGGAAGGATGTCGTCGATAAGCTTCCAGTAGATATCAACTGTAGCGCGGTAGACCTACTGGGATTTGGTGAATCCGCAAAGCCAGATTGGGCAACCTACGATGCAAAGCGACAAGCAACTTCAGTGCTTGCCACGTATCTTCGCCTACGGCCAACGGGGAAGATTATTGTGGTTGGTCACTCGCTTGGCTCACTTGTTGCTATAGAGATAGCTAAACGGTATCCAGCACTTGTGAGCGATCTTATTCTTTGCTCACCCCCGCTGTATCGCACCGATGACGCAACGCGCCTTCCACGCCATCCAGACGCTGTCTTACGACGTTTATACACTCAAGCCGAGCGATACCCTGACCGCTTTTTTGCGCTAGCCGATTTTGCTAGTAAATATAGGCTTATCAATAAAGCGTTTTCCGTTACAAAAGAAAACCTTCACTCATACATCGGCAGTTTGCGCGCAATGATTATCAATCAAACTTCTCTTGATGATGCAGCAGAGATTACAGTTCCGACGCATATCATCTACGGTACGCTTGATCCTTTAGTAATTGGACAAAACATTAAGAAAGTTGAGCAAAGTAATCAGCATATCACCGCAGAAAAGATCATTGCCGCACATGAGATCAGGCGCAATTACATCGCTCCCATTGTTCGCGCCATCAATCGGGCAGCAAAATAACCCTTGCAAATACTGCGTATGCTGTGCCATAATGTGCAGCATGACACACTACATGCACGCAGGAGCATATTGGTTTACCGACAGTTCATCTGGCGGTTTGCTCCGTGTTTTGTAGACACACTCTCTAAAAAGTATTGATCAGGCCGCCAGGAAAGGCGGTTTTTGAATACAAAAGATACTACATTGGAGAATAAAATAATGGAACTCAGTACTAAGCAACGACAAAAAATGATACAAGAAAATAGCGATGCCGGACTTGGCGAGCGTGCCATCGACCAAGAGCTACGTCTGCAGCAGTCACGGCGCCTCACCATGCATACGCTTGAGATATTACAGGATGAACAAGGTACTACATCCGCGCTGGCTCCGCCTCCAGCTATTCGACGAATGCCTGGCAATGGCAGCTTCTGCTAATCTGAAGAAATGCTATAATGAAAACAATGACAAATCCTGTAATACTCACTGGCCTGCGCGCCAACAACGACCTGACACTTGGCAACTACTTTGGCGGCATACTGCCAATGATCGACATGGCGAAAACTCGTTCAAGCGAATTTCAGATCAATATGTTCATTCCCGATCTACATAGCTTTACGACGCCTATAGACCACAGTGAGCTATACGATCAAATTCTACACAATGCGCGATTATTCGTCGCTGCAGGCTTGCCGCTTGACAATGCCAATATTCATCTCTATCGCCAGAGCTATGTGCCAGCCCACAGTGAACTGACATGGATTCTTGATTGCTTTACAGGAGTAGGGCAAATGGGCCGCATGACCCAATTTAAAGATAAGTCGCAGGGTAAAGATGATGTAAGTGTTGGACTTTTTAACTATCCTGTACTCATGGCTGCAGATATTTTGCTGTACGGCGCCAAATACATACCGGTAGGAGACGACCAGACGCAGCATCTTGAGTTTACCCGTGATATTGCCGAACGCATAAATAGTCGTTTTGGTGAGTTATTTGTTGTGCCCGAGCCAGTCTCAAAGCAGCATGAATTTTTTGGCAAAGATCAAGGGCTGCGTATCATGGATCTTATCGACCCGACCAAAAAGATGAGTAAATCAGATGATAGCGGCAGAGGAGTCATCTTCCTCGGCGACGACCCTGAGCTCGCGGCAAAGAAAATTATGGGTGCCACAACAGACGATAAAGCAACTGTCGCCTACGATCCACTTGAGCAGCCCGGCGTGAGTAATCTGCTCGAAATACTCGCCTTGCTACGCGGCAAAACCGTCTACGAAGTAGCAGCAGAACTTGCCGGCATGGAACGCTACGGTGATTTCAAACAAATTGTTGCTGATGAACTTCGCAGCTTTTTGACAGATTTTCAAGCCAAGCTTGCCGCTGTGGATGATCAGTTAGTGCTCGCAAAGCTTCATTCATCGGAACTTGCCATGAACGAACAGGCGAATCAAACTCTTTTCAAAGTACAACAAGCTGTTGGCCTGCGTGCAAGAGACTAACTATGCGACTTGATCAATATGTTGTACTTCATTGGCCGCAATACTCTCGTTCGGTGTGGCAAAAATACATTAAACTTGGCTACGTATCAGTCAATGGGGAAGTGAAGACTAGTCCAAGCACAGTGGTTGATGAAGACACAGCAGTCACTCCTAATATTCCTGAACAAACGGACTACACCGAACATACCCTTCCCGTTATCTACGAAGACGATAATGTAGTGGTGATTAATAAGCCGGTCGGCATCCTCAGCCATAGTAAAGGTGCTATCAACGAAGAATTTACGGTTGCTGATTTTTTCCGCGATAAGACAACCTACAATCTTGATACTGACCGTCCAGGAATCGTACACCGACTCGACCGTGATACTTCCGGTATTATGATTGGCGCAAAAAACCCAGAAACCGCACGTCTACTAGCGCAACAATTTCAAGATCGACGCGCAAAAAAGACATATTTTGCTGTTGTCGATGGCCTACCCAAAGAGCAAAAAGCCCATATTGATCTACCGATCGGACGAAACCCTAAATCCCCAAGTTCGTTTCGCGTAGACCCTAATGGAAAATCAGCACAAACCTATTACGAAGTGATTGAACAGTCTGCAATCCGTAGTCTGGTACAGTTAAAGCCGACAACGGGACGAACCCATCAACTGCGCGTACATATGGCATATATTGGTACACCTATACGCGGCGATGTTGTCTACGGCAAATCTGCAAAACGGCTCTTTCTTCACGCAGCTGAACTAGAGATCACTATTCCTGGCGAACCAAACAATGAACGCAAGGTATTTCGTGCACCCGTGCCCCTTGAATTCCAGCAAGAGGTGCAGTAGATGGATCTTCTTATCCATCCTGACGTGGCTGCCAAGCTTGATGTATATCACAAAAGTCTACCACACGCGCTTCTTTTAACAGGTAAGCCTGGTGTTGGTCTCCAAACAATTGCACGGTCGCTTGCGAATCATTTTACCCTTCAAGCTGTCTTACAGCCCGAGCTACTAACAAAAACGAGCACCATCCCGCAGATTGGCGTAGACCGCATCCGCGAGCTTTATTTGCTATCCCGTGGTAAACAAGCACGGCCCTCAGTAGTAATAATCGACGATGCCGATACAATGACCGAGAGTGCGCAAAACAGCTTCTTAAAACTACTCGAAGAACCACCAGCACATACCCACTTCATTCTTACCACACATGCCCCGGAGACGCTACTGCCAACAATTATGTCGCGACTACAAACCGTATATATTCGACCCCTTACCGATCAACAGTCGATAAAGCTTGTTGAATCAATGCCTGATCTTGACGATACTAGGCGGCGCCAAATGCTTTTTATTGCAAATGGGTTGCCTGCAGAATTATATAGACTGAGCCAAGATGAGCAATATTTTACTACTCGTTCTGAGCGTATCAAGCTTGCCAAAAGCCTTGCCGAGGGAACCACCTCGCAGCGTCTTTCGGTTTTATTAAAGAATAATTTTACGCGAGGCGAAGCGATTGCCTTAACGCGGCAGCTTATCGAGCTTCTTGAACTTAACCCGCAGTCTTCAAGCATTGCGCGCATCCAAAAACTTCTTAAAACTCTAGAGTATTTGGAGAAGGGTGGCAATACACGCCTCCAGCTTGCAAGTGCACTAATGTGATATAGCATACCATCAAAAATCGTCCCTATGGGACGATAGTTGTAATACTTTATGGAGCCACGATCGGGGCTTGAACCCGAGACCTCATCCTTACCATGGATGCACTCTACCAACTGAGCTATCGCGGCGTAGCATCTCGATAATTGTAGCAAAATACCACCCATATTCCAAGGTGGTAGGGTGCTACTTTTTCGTCTGACGAGTTCGACTGAGCCGCTGAATAACAAACGACTGCAGTAGCGCCCATGATACGGCATTGGCGAAGAAAAGCCCCGCCAGGATAGCTGCAACCATCAGCAGCCTTTGGCCAAGTTCGCTATTAACAAGACTTGCAAGGCCAGCAACAAGCAGAACAAGCAGCGCTGCGACAAAGTAGGCGTGCTGCAACTTCGCACGATCATCGTTATTTTTATTCCAAGTTTGTAGAAATACTTTCAGTGAATCAAGCATCAGAACTCCTTATGTACTTATAATAACACATATAGCTGTTTATGTAAATAGATTGACCTCTTCTTGGCATAATAAAAAATATCGCCCGTTGGCGATGTTGTTTACCTATCTCTGCTTGGTGCCGGAAGTAGGACTCGAACCTACGAAGCGTTACCGCGGGAGATTTACAGTCTCCTGTCATTGCCACTAGACGATTCCGGCCTACAAATTAAACATGGAGCCGCTTCAGGGATTCGAACCCAGGACCTGCTGTTTACAAAACAGCTGCTCTAACCAGCTGAGCTAAAGCGGCACTTAGACAAGTATATCTGATAAGCCTCCTCTTTTCAAGAAGGATTCATCTGTATTTTGCTACATTACAACTTTTCGAGGCTGACGAATGCGCTGGGAGGCACCTGCCGGGGTGGTTTGTTTAGCAATTTGCTCTCGCAGTTGTTGTGCAAGTTCTGGTTGCTCTGTCCGCTCGTAGGCATCGGCAAGGATCGATAGAGTTTGCGGATTCTTCTCAAGTTCAACGGCCCTTTCAAGAGAGGAAATCATTTTCTTCGAGTGACCAAGCTTTTCTTGCACCTTCGCATAAGCGACATGTCGCGCAGCAACATCATCTTCAACCTTGAGTGCTTGCTCAAATGCAAGTGCCGCTTTGTCGTATTGCTCTGTTTCGTAATAAATTAAGCCCACATTGTGTAGGCTCGAAGCGCTCGGTTCAAGACTTTGCGCAATCTCAAAGCACTCGATTGCATCTGAAAAAGCTTGTTGTTTTGCATAGAGAATCCCGAGCCTATTGTAGGCAGTTGCATTCCGCTCATCAACACGAAGTATCATCAAAAGTGCCTTTTCTGCTCGTAAGTACCGCTTATCTTTAAGCGCATCCTGGGCGATTTCCCACAATTTATCAAGTTTATCAGATAGCCGAAGAGGAAGATCTGCTACCACTTCACCCAGCGTCTGGCGCTGACTAAGGGCAAGTCCGGCAAATAACACTACAAGAAGTAGACCAATCATATTCCTATTTATTATAGCATGACGAGACACACTAAAGTGAAGGATACTAGCAACATAGGGTAAAGTGGTTGAACGGATAGAACTTTTTTGCTATAATTTACCCTTGAAAGTCAATAAAAATCTAAGGAAGTTATGGCAAAGAAGAATACAAAGCGAAAGTTGATTGGTCTCGTGAGCCAGCTGTCTGGTCACCGCACGTACTACACAACTGTCAATACGCAGCAGCGCAATGGCCTTGGTAAGCTAAGTCTCCGCAAGTATGATCCGATTGCACGTAAGCATGCAATCTACGAAGAGACAAAAAAGAATCTCGGTCGCAACGAAGTCAAAGCTCGCAAGAGTTAATTTACCGTACGAGCATCTGCTTGTCTATCGATATGGTCGGCTAACCACCGGCCATTTTTGATCATTGCTTCGAGCAGTTGGCTACTTAGTATATGATCTTCTGCGTAGACATACAATGAAGAGTCGCTAATTTCAATCGCTAGCGAGCCGAAGTGCTTCGACACCATCTCAGTGACAAGCGGGCTTAAGAGATACTCTACCTCCATAAGCTGGCTTGGCGATGCATACACTCGATACTTATGGAGGAACTCAGCTTTATGTGCGCCAAGAGCACCAAGTGTAATTGCTCGAAGCTGCGGATACTTCGTAAAAAGTTGCATATAAAACGACTCACTATGCGTATGCATACCAACAAATATATGCGGCAAGTGCTTTGCAGCCAGTAAGTCAAATTCAATAATATGCCAGCGATGCGATTTCTTGCCGTGCTTCGAAACAAGCGTATCCGCTCTTTCAACAAACGCAACGTCGTATCCCTCATATGTCCCAACACAATAATGAAGATCGTGGTGATTAACTGATAATGTCATACCCCGAACAATACGATATTCTTCATCACTTTGTGCCACGTGTCCAAAATAGACAAGCCCGTACTTTTCGGCAAAGTCAACAATGGTCGACTTATCACGTCGCCGCTTTACCAAACGCGCAGGAGAAAGGCTTCGGCGTGCTTGATTAAGTTTTTTTCGCATCCTTCGTCTCCGCAGCATAATCAAGCATAGTTGCCATATATTCAGCATGGCTCCATACAAGCGGTGCTACTGAAAGCGGAGCTCCAGTCTGCGGATCAATTTGCTCCGCCAACATACCAGTACTGGACTCATGTGTGTGCACCCAATCAATGACTGCTCGTGCGTTATCAAGTTGATTATTCTCCAGGTAGTACTGCGCTTCCCATAGCGAACAGATAATCCAGGGGTTGCTCGGTTTACTACTAATCTTGTGGTATTGGTCATTCTCATAGCGCTGCAAGCCCCATTCATCACCAGGCGGCCGCAAACGAGAGAGTACTGTACTGAATGTATCTTTCAAACGTTGATCATCGTTATGTACGAGGCCAAACATAAATGCACCGTATAAGCTAGATGCGTCTACCGTGCTATCGTCCGAGTCCGGACTACCTGGAATGACACCTTTCTTAAATGAGTTCGTACCTTCGTTAAATAGATACTTCTTTGCTGCATCGGCTATATCTTCAGCAACGGTGCGCCACCGTACGGCACTATCCTGGTCATTCATAACCTCTGCAAGCTCTGCAGCAGCAGTCAGTGCGGCGCAGGTTAGAGCAGTCGTATAAGTGGAGGTGAGGAATTTTTCCTCCCAAAGATCATAGCTGGGTCGAGGAAGCTGCGTCTCCTCATCGACAAACATAGCCAAAAAGTCCGCCATCGGCTTAACAAAAGTGGGGTAGAAATCATCAAGATGCGCCGCATCGGGCTTCGCGCCTCTAAATTGTGCGTACATAAATAAGACTGATGCTGTTTCATCCTCCTGGATAGGTGGGGTGGTTAATCCGCCGCTATGCATATACGGATGCCAGCTTGAGCCAAGCGCACCATCTGCACGAAACTTATGCATCAGGTAGCCTTTTGCATGCAGCACATCGCGCATCATAGTAAAGAATTTCATTGGCTCTTCGGTGTAGCCTAGCCTAATAAGCGGCCACAGCGCATAGGCACCGTCGCGTGGCCAACAATAGCCGTATGCATCGCGAGAATAGTTGAGCATAGCGGTGTCTGAGCTTGCAATGATTGCGCCATCTTTGTCGATATGCGCGCGAATAATCATTGCACTCTTCATAAAGAGCGCTCGGTCTTCGGCGGGGAGGCGCTCAGCAAGGCGGGCAACCGGATCAAGCCACTGCTTCCACCACGACATCGTCGCCTGCTGACGTCGATTGAGCATCTGCTCATCCTTGCGTATCTTCCGGTGCAATTTGATCGCTTCCCGAATGGATGTGCTTGCCGTTAACCAGTAATGTAGCCTTGTTGAATTGTGTGGAGATAGTTGGCATACGAAACGTATCGTAGAGTCAACTCTGCCGTGCTCAACATCACCATTTGCTAGCTCGCCATCTTCGGCATCGCGCCATGTTCCTTCGTGACCCTCAATACCAAACAGCCCCATACTGCGTTGATCAAATGGTTTACCATGCATGTCGGTACCACCTACAACAAACGCCCGACGGCCACGATAATGAAGAATTGCATCATTATCAGGCAGGTACTGCACGGTATCGGTGTTGCTGCGGCTATCACCAATTACAAATGCCTGATGCAGGAACACGCGCACTTGGCGTGAACGATCGGCAAGATTAACAACATGAACATTACGGAAAAATACGTTCTGCTCAGCATCAACAAAATCATCAAATTCAAGAACAATACCAAGACGGGCATGCTTTGCACGCGTATGGCCAATTAAGGCTTCCGTGGCGGTGCGGAAGCGAAATTCCCACGAGCCGTCGTCAAGCCAACTGTGTTCACCATCTATCCATACACCAACTTTATGGCGTAGGTCTTTGCCGGCAGAATGATTCTCAAGGCCAACATGAGGGAAGTATAGATCGTGCACAAGACCAAAATTATTGATTCCTACGTGGAGTGATCCATTTGATAGTATGATTGGTCTAGCCACGGTATCCTCCGATTGTCTCATTTGCCATTAGTCGATACCGCAGATCTCGTACCGCATTCATAAAGTAGAGAAATGCGTCATATGGCGAGTCGTACGGGCTAAAGTAGG
>JASLCR010000038.1 GCA_030145955.1 Candidatus Saccharimonadales bacterium | reverse complement strand
ATGCGCATTGTAGCACTAGCGGGATAGCTAGCGCAATAGGCAAAATAGACTTTTCCACAACTTTTTTGATTCTGCACTTTATTTGGCGATACTGCAGCTAAAAAACCGGCACCACGACCGCCGAAAAATCACTGGCATAATTGCCTGCTGGCGTATCGTTGGCGATATTGACGATCATACTAATGGTGTAGTCGGTGCGCCCAGACTCTTTCAAGCTGCGAGCAATCTCATCGCCGCTCTTATACATGAATTGGTTTGGTATCTTATAGTTGGTGGCAAGATCCTCCAAACTAGTCTCAGACGATGGCACTTGTTGCGGTGAGGCACCAACCTGCGGTGATGTATTAGCAACGGCATTGATACCAAACTGCTCGGTACCTGGATTGGCGGCACTCGGACTAGTAATTGCCCCAAGTGTATGATTGCCATACTTTGGCGGCGTACCGACCACTTGGAGTGTGTATCCACTACTTAAATAGGTGCGCACTCGTACAATCATAGTCTTCGTTGCGGTTCGCTCGGTCGTTAGCTTACCAAGATTTGACTCCCCGGGGTCAACAATCACCTCAAGCACCGGCTCATCAGGCGTAATTGCCCCAAACTCTGCCTTATGCACCGGATTTTCAGCGCTTCCGAGCGCCGCTTCACCAATTGACACATGCGCACAATATGACTCCGAACAGCTCTCAAGCGCAGAGCCCGCTCCAAACTTCAGCTCAGTTGCCTCATACTTGTTTGAACGAGAAGATGATGTTGCGAATGCCGGCTGTATGCTACCCCCAACCATCACTGCCATAAGCAGCATTAGTATCATGTATTGCCACAGTCCCCGTTTTCGCATAAGCTATATGTATACATTATTGCTTATCGTTACGAAAGATACAACTCGCGTATATTGATAGGGTAAGTTTATAAAAAGATATATATGGAACCAGACGACAAAAAGCCAGATAACGACAATACACCTGCAGATACCTCAGCAAGTACGCAGGATGATACTTCACGTGACGTAGACCAAGCACCGGCAGATGCACTCAGCCGCACACCAGATGATCTTGAAGAAGAGCAGGCAGCGCAAGCAGCCAGCAAGCCAGTCGAACATGCCGATGAGAAAAAAGTATCACCGATAAAGCGCTTTTTTCGCCGCGCAAACGTCTATTTTCTCTTCTTTATCTTGATATGTGTGATTGCCGGAGCTGTAGTGTTCGTCGGCTATCTGAATAGCCAAAAGCCAGCGCCCGAAGCAACCGTTGGCACACAAGAGCTTACCGAAGAAGCACTGAAGCAGTTGTCAAAAACCAACGCCTCAATCGGTGGCTCGTCGCAAACGCTTACTATCCAAGGAAATGCGAATATCGAAGGACAAACTCTGATACGCGGTGGACTGAGCGTTGCAACTGGCATACAAACTGGAGGCAGTATACAAGGCTCAAGCCTGCGAATCTCAGGCGCATCTGAACTCGCCGATACTCGGGTGAGTAGGCTTGAAGTGAGCGGCGATACCGCCATACAAGGCAGTACAACTATGCGCAATATCAACGTAGGCGGTACAGCATCATTTAACGGCGCAGTCAGCGCATCACAACTCACGGTCTCGCGTTTAACCCTCAGCGGTAATGCTGTGTTGCAAATTCCAAATCATCTTAGCTTTACTGGCCCAACGCCAAATCGCTCGAATGGCCCCGCTTTAGGTGGGGGCGGTAGCGCATCGATCAGCGGATCAGACACCAGTGGTACGGTAAATATTCGTACGGGAAATAGTCCGGCGGCTGGCTGCTTTACTCGAATCACCTTCCGACAAGCATTTAGCTCTCTTCCTCGTGTTATCATCAGCCCAGTTGGAAACGCTGCTGGGAAAACCCAGTATTACGTCGACCGGGACAACTCAGTCTTCAGTATTTGTACCGCAGCACCAGCACCGGGCAATCAGACATTCGGTTTTGATTATTTCGTTGCTGGCTAGACATCCATAAACACAACAACTCGGTCAGCCTCAACATGCATCAAAGCACGGTGAATCTTGACCATCTTATCACCCTTCACTCCTGCAATTTTTAGTTCGCAGGGCACAAGCATACATAGAAAATTATGGTGGCGTGGCAAAATATCAAATGGCCCAGTGGCATTTACCGCACTCACGCTATATGCCTCGCCCTCAAAGTACACCTGAAATGGTGCATACACTTTGACTGCCATAACTGGCTTACCGTGCTCGTCGGTCACTACTCCTCCTTGGAGTCGGATTCAGTTTGCTCGTCTGATTCCTTAGGCTCTTCATTTTGTTTGGCATCCGGTTGCTCAGTTGACTTATTCTCGGCAGACTCATCTTTTACTTCTGCCTTACCAATAATCGCCTCAACACCATCAAGTGTCTGCTCACGCGTCATGTGCTCTCCCTCGACGCCGGTAACCTTAAACATCACATTAAAGCGCTGTTTAAAGAACTCAATCAGCTGCTTTGCCTTATTGTAATCGTCGCGGTCTTCAGCCGAAAGCTCCGACTCACCAATAATAGCAATAATGCCTTTAAGCGACTCGTACTTCTGCAAAATCGCCGTTGCACGGGTGGCAAGATCATAATGCCGCTCACCAACGATTTGTGGCGTCAGCAAGCTAGACTTCGAAGCCAGAATATCAACTGCCGGACGAATACCCTGCGCCGCTACCGCACGCGAAAGCACGATGGTTGAGTCGAGCTCGTGCTGGATCATTTGCACTGCCGGGTCAGACAAGTCGTCGGCCGGCACATAAATGGTCTGCAGAGCTGTAATTGAGCCGTTTGCATTGGTAGCTAGTCGGTCTTGGAATGTTTTAACATCACTAAACACTGTTGGCTGATATCCACCCTCAGCTGGGGTTTGGTCAATAATGGTTGAGACTTCGTTTTTCGCCTGAATATAACGATACATATTGTCGGCAAATAGCAGCACGTCTTTCTTCATGTCATCGCGGAAATGCTCGGCAAGAGTAATCGCCGCCAAGCCAATCAAACTACGTTGTACCGGATTTTCATTCATCTGGCCAAAGAACATGGCGGTAGTTTTCAAAAGATCATTGTCGCCAAGTGTTTTGTAGAGCTCATGGCCCTCACGAATACGCTCACCAATACCAGCAAACATACTGATTGCGCCCGAACCTTCGGCAACGTTATTGATAATTTCCATCGTAAGAACGGTCTTGCCCACACCGGCACCACCGACAATACCAATCTTGCGGCCTTTCACGAACGGCGTAAAAAAGTCGAGAACTTTAAGCCCTGTTTCAAGTACATCGTCCGGGCGATTCTCCAAGCTTGTCTCTTGATACGCCGGTGCAAAGATCGGACGCTTTGGCATTTTTGCTAGCACCTCGTCATCCAGCTGTGGCTTACCGTCAATCGGACGTGCCATCGCATCCCACACGCGGCCAATCATTTCTTCGCCGACCGGAATCTCGAGGCTACGCCCGCTGCGGCTTACTTGATCGCCTTTCTGGATGCCATATTCACCACCTATATTCAAACATACAGCGGTGTCGCCGTGCGCTAAGCTGCTCACAAGCAGCGGTGATTGTCGTTCGTTGTCGACATACAGCATTTCGTTGATATCAGGCATGCCCTCATCAAACTGAACTTTGATCACCAAGCCCTTGAGACTCCTCACTATGCCTTTTGCCATTGTTGGTTGTTCTGTACTCATACCCCTGCCTCCGCTGCACGTATTTTCTTGAGTCCTGCCAAGCTTTCTTTTAGACGCGTATCGACTTGGTTACGCTTCGATCGGTTGTACTCGGTATGAAGTTGGCTTGCAGTATCGATTGATCGCTCCTTTGCGGCCGACATCGCCTTGAAGCGGCTTGCCACTTGAGCCAAGCGGCTGTCGTAGATAAACTGCGAAATAGTGAGGCGCAAAATAGAATTCTCAAGGTAGGCCGCCACTTGGTAAGAGCTTGGTTCGAAAATGTAAGTTTTTTCACTAATAAGATCGTTATTGATCGCCGAAAGATCAGCCACACGACCCTTGCTTGAAACAACTTCTGAAAGATCAACGTCTTTGATTTCCTGCTGTGAAAGCGAGATGTAGTCTTGGTAAAAAATCCGACTGCGAGAGTATTTCCTAATGATATCCATCAATGGATCAACGTTAATGTAGTCTTTTTCAGGTAGGTCAAAGTAGTACGTGTAGTCGACGTGGGATTGCTTGAGCTTGAGCGCTCCATGATGGCCAATGACGAGGACATCGTTTTTTGTCTCATCGTAGCGTTCAATAAACTTACGAATCAAGCGCTGGTCAATATCGCCGCTCAGGCCGCCTTTTGCCGTGATAAGAATCAGCAGCTCTTTATCAATCGGCTTTTCCTCAACCGTTCGGCCAAAATTAAACAGCACATCAACACGAATCTGCTTGTAAATATTCCACACTTCATCAAAAAACTGGTTACTAATCAGCACCTTGTTTTTGGTCTTAGCAATCTGCATACTACTTAAACTCTCGAGTGCTGAGGTAAGACTCACCACCGAACGCACAGAATTTTCTTCAGCTCTAATTTCAAGCGGGCGGCGCATCTATTTCTTCCCCTCTTCTGCTTTTTCCGGCTCAGCAGAAGCATTTTCGGCAGCAGCTGCTCGAGCTGTCTCTTCAGCCTGACGCTTTTTCTCCGCCTCGGCCTTAGCTGCCTTTTCTATTGCCGCTCTTTTTACTTCATCGATCGTCATCACTTCAGCCTTAAGTGCCGCAGCCAGTTCATCAAAATTGCCATTGAGATCTTTGTCTTCTTTAAGCTTTGGCGCATATTCGTGCACGCGCTCTTTGAGCTTTTCAACATTAATGATCTCTTCTGGCGTACTCTCAAGCACAATATTCATAATGAACTGCTGCTCGGCGTAGTTATAGATCTCACCGATTCCTTGGTTCATTAATTTAAACAGCACCTTACCCTTGTCATAATCAGCCTGCGCCTGCGGACTCAACTCGGTACCAAAGTGCGCATACTCTTCGGCGGTTCGGTAGCCAGAGAGCGTCTGGTTGAGTTTATCGGCTTGTGCTTTTTGCCGCTTGTTTTGACCAACACCACCCACGCGCGTCACCGACAAACCAGTGCTCACTGCTGGGCGCATAGTGTCTTTAAAGATTTGCCCGTCCAAGATCCATTGACCGTCGGTAATCGACATAATGTTGGTCGGGAGATAGGCAGTAATATCGCCACCCGGCGCATACACAATCGGAATCAGGGTCTGGCTGGCGTGGTTCGACTCAGTTTTACCACCACGTTCGAGCAAGCTGGAGTGCGTGTAGAACATGTCACCTGGATACGAGTCACGACCCGGACTGACTCCGGCAATCAGAGAAATTTCACGGTATGCCTGAGCATGCGCAGTTAAGTCGTCGTAAATTACCAGCGTATCCATGTTGCACTGATGCCAGAAATATTCACCGTGAGCGGCACCAACGTATGGCACAAGATAGGTAAGAATTAGTGACTCAAACGAGTTAGTCACCACCACCACCGCTTTTTTCAGTGCATCGTTTCGTTCGAGGTTATTCACCAGCTCTGCCACGTCACGCTGACGCTTTGCAATCAGTACGTAGATTACCGTAATGTCAGTATTTTTTTGGTTAATGGCAACCTGCGCGGCAAGGGCTGTTTTACCTACCTTGCTATCACCAAGCATCGCCATACGCTGGCCACGCGCTAGCGAATACTCAAGGTCAAGAATCGTCACGCCAGTCTCAACTGGTGTATCAAGCAGCTCGCGTTCGTAGAGCATGGGTGCTCCGTGAAAAACATCCCACTCTTGATCCGGAGTAATCGGACCTTTGCCATCGATTGGCTCGCCAAAGACATTAATCACGCGGCCAATAAAGTTTTTCCCTACCGGTGTCATAATATCGCGCGATTCGATGACGCACACGCCACCAATATGAAGCGGCGACGGATCAAGCTTCATAACAATCACATGATCTTCAAATACCTCATGCACGTAGCCACGGGTATCATCATCAAACCGTACTGTTGCATGCACGTTAGTCGGATGCAGCCCCTTTACACTCACCATAAACGAATCAATACCAATGATTTCACCCACCGGGTTACCGCTATCGACAAGCTTTTTGAATTCTTTAGCCTCTTGCACGAAGCGTCTCCAGTTCTTTTACGAGTGTACTCCGGCCATTCTTGAGCATTCCACGCAGGCTAAGATCATGCACATGATTTGGTGTACGTAAATAAACGCCTGCAATCAGGGCCGGCTGCAGGCTCACCGATATCAGCGCCTGCGCATGCACCGAACTACGGAGCCAGGTGGCAAGTTTACCCAAGCTCTCACGGTCAGCCTCAACCGCAAATGTCATGTGCACCACCGGTGCGTGATCTTTCAACATTCGAAGCTGCTCAATCAGTTCTGTTCGCGCATGGCCGCCGTTCTCAAGCGAAAGATCATTAATATGCAAAAAATCAGCAAGCTGCGGAGACGGACTCGAGAGCGATGGCGTCTCAGCATCAGCCTTAGCGCGCGCTTCGGCTGTTGTGTATTCATTGTCGAGCTGTTCAACTTCTCGTACTAAATGCGCAAGATCAACTTTATCAACGACATTTGGTGGCATGACAAATTCAGTGTACGATTTTACTACATCGGTCATAGCTTCATATCATCCGCAATTGCTTGTTTCTGCGACTCCATCTGCTTAATGATCGATGGCAGTTGGGCTTTCAGATCATATTGATCGCCAATCGCACCAAGCAAATACCGCTCGATGATTGCAGCCATATTCTCTTCAAATGCTGCCACCATTGCCGCTTGCTGCTTTGCAATACTCTCGTCGAGTGAAGTCCTAAGCTGGTCTTGCTGCTCCTTTAGCTCTTCGGCGCTCTTTTTGAGTGCCTCAAGTGCTTCTGCCTGTGTCCGTTTCATCGACTCAAGCTGCTGGGTATTTTCCGCGAATACGTTGTCGAGTGCCGCGTGTTGATCAGCAATATTTTTCTGCAACGATTTACTGAGCTCTTTATGCTGCTCCTGCAGCTCATGGGAGCTATGATCAATCGACTCAAGGGCAACTTCCTGTGCCGCTTTCATTACCTTGCTGTTTTCAACAAACATACGGCCGAGCTGGTCGGCAATATGCTCACGAAGCTCTTCACTGGCCTGGGCTACCGTGGCATCAAGATCTTGGGTAAACTTTTCTTTTCTCTTCTCAGATATTTCATGAAACTCAAAGTGACCGCGACTCCTAAGATCTTGGAAGTAGTCCTCAAAGAACCGCCGAACACCGTCAGCCGTCTCATCAATCGGTGCCTTAGCTTGTGCCTTTGGCTTACCCTGAAATAATCCCATGTTAGTTTTACCCCACTCCTCGTTTTTGCTCTATAGCTTCAGTAGTAAATATACCGCAAATAGGCCAATAACCAAAATCAATATACTGGTCAGAATGATTTCAAGTAACGACCGGAAAATCGACTTTTTCGACATTGGATTACGGCCGATAGAGATGATGCCGTTGCGCACTCCGGAATACAGCACAACAATTGCCGCAACCAGG
>JASLCR010000022.1 GCA_030145955.1 Candidatus Saccharimonadales bacterium | reverse complement strand
CAGCAATTTTTTCCGGAATGCGGTACACCGTATCGACATTTGGCATATCAACCACATACTTCTCAGGAACCCCACTTAATAAGCTAATTTTACGCGATACACTCTCTGGGGCAGACTGCTCAGTGCGCACAACAACCGCATCAGGAAAAATACCAAATCCACGAAGGTCTTGCATGGCGTTTTGCGCCGGCTTTGTCTTAAATTCTTTAGAAGTACCGATAAACGGCACATACACCACGTGTACATATAGGCAATTGTCGCGGCCCACACGCTGACCAAACTCACGGATTGCTTCGACAAAGCTCAGACCCTCATAGTCGCCTACCGTACCGCCAATCTCTACAATATGCACCTCA
Source organism: Candidatus Saccharimonadales bacterium (assembly GCA_030145955.1). Classification (GTDB taxonomy): domain Bacteria; phylum Patescibacteriota; class Saccharimonadia; order Saccharimonadales; family Saccharimonadaceae; genus JASLCR01. The sequence continues at coordinate 3,815 of JASLCR010000022.1, read as the reverse complement.
CTCTCTGCAGATGCATCAATGATGGCATTCTGAATCGCATTTGTCAGGTGCGGCACCAGCTGTACAGTTTTGCCGCCAAATTTACCAGCACGCTCGTTGGCGATTAGCTCAGAAAGTAATCGTCCTGAAAGTGTCGCATTTTTCTGTGTTAGCTCAATATCTAAAAATCGTTCATAGTGGCCAAGATCGAGATCGGTCTCGGCACCATCCTTTGTTACAAAACATTCGCCATGTTCCGCAGGATTAAGTAAACCCGCATCTACATTGAGATACGGGTCACATTTTTGAATGGAAACGTTTACGCCTTTTGCTTGCAAAACGGCACCGATGCTAGCAGCCGTAATACCTTTCCCTACCCCCGACAGGACCCCTCCTGTCACAAATATATATTTCTGTTTTGTCCCATGGTTTTTTACTGTATCCATGGAATTTCATTATAGCAACGTTTTTGACAAAAACGCCATAGGTGGAGTGTTGTAGTTTTGTTACTACACTATATATAGTGATTACCGCCTCTAAGAGCCCTCCTGTATACTAGAGATAATGAAGACATATTATACAGATGGATCGGCCAGTCCAAACCCCGGCCCAGGTGGCTATGCCGTTATTCTTGATAGCAAGCCAGCAGCTCTTGGCAGTGAAGATGGCGACACAACAAATATCCGCATGGAGGGCAAGGCAATCATTGCAGCCCTCAAGCATGCAAATGGTGAAGAGTGTGCCATTCACACCGACTCAGAGTTCTGGATCAACGTCATCACCAAATGGGCGCCGGGCTGGGAAGCCAAAGGCTGGAAGAAAAAAGGCGGTGAGATCAAAAACCTCGACATCGTGCAGGAAGTCTACCCCCTCTTTCAAAGCTCAAATGCCACCCTTGTGTGGGTACGCGGCCACAACGGCGACGAAGGCAATGAGCTGGCCGACCAGTGGGCGAATAAGGCACGCGAAGGTGCGAGACTCTAAAGAGCTTTGCTTAAATACCCTTAAACAGATCACTAATGTCAACATTCAGCGTTTTTGCGATCTTGCGCAGTGTTCCAAGTCTTGCCCATCGCTTTCCTGTTTCAATATACGCTATGGCAACAACGCTCATGCCAATAGCTTCAGCAAGCTCTTGCTGCGTAAAGCCGCGGCTTTTACGCACTTCGGCAACACGTTTGCCGAATTTCTTCATAAGTTTTTGTTCTAGTGTATCCGTCATACCTCTAGCGTAGAAATTATAAACAGATAGTTACATAAACTACCTGTTTATTTTTATGAGATTATGCTGTATATTTACAGATATAACTTAAACAAGGAGTATAGGTAGGAAGATGGCAGAAAAAGATAAGAACTGGTTTGCGCGTCATAAAGTATTATCTGTGATGATTGCAGTGATTGTTATCGCGGGAATTGCTGGCGCAGCTGGCAGTAATAGCAATACAAATACACCTACGGAGAATTCGGCAATATCCGAGCAAGCGGAAGCACCAAAACCGCAAGAAGAGCCAACATGGGATGTAGAAAAAGTATATGGAAAAATTAAAGACGGCATGACAAAAGCAAAAGTCGAAAAGGCTGTCGGTAAGACTTCCGACAACTGCAGCGAAAGCAGTAGTGAGTATATCGGCAAAACAGAAATCTGTAGCTATGGAGGCCTTGGAGATAATGGCTCAATTACCGTGACATTCCAAAATGACAAGGTATCCTCAAAAGCAAAGACAAAATTTTAATAATTACAAAACTTTTAATAAAAATATACCCTCATGTGAGGGTATATTTTAGTATTTCGGCTAAGCGGCGTCTATCATTTCATACTGGAGCATACTATCTCCAATATAAACTTTCTTATTGGATGCAGGTGTTGTCGACTTTTCACGTTTATCTTGTTTGTGCTGTCGGACTTTTTGTGAGTATTTTCTTTCTAGATGATCGAGAAATGTTACTCGATCCATATGAGTTTTTCCCATACTCTCCCTCCCTACACTTTACCCGATACTTTAATAGTATCCTGCATTTTACTGTAAGCTGCCTGAGAGATTCTGTCTGTAAGATATCTCACAGTATTGAAGATTACCCGCAAATGAAAACGCCCCTCCTTCGGACGTTCTCACATCGACGAAAAAAAGGGGCGGACCAGGAGGGTCGAGGACTATGCCCCGACCCTCCTGGTATGAGTGAGCCTGAAGACTCTAGCACTCCCTGACCGACGGCGACGAAAAGCGGTCCATAGAGCTGCTAGCGGGAGCACTGAACACCTTCAGCCAATTCTCATCGGGCCCACTAACAAAGTCGAGAAACGGAACATGCGACCATTCCTCGCCAGCTCTAGACTGGTAGCCTGACATGTTCGGCGCAGGAACACCCTTTCTCCAGTTCAGCCAAGTAAACGGGTAATCCGGAAACTGGATAACCGCCGAGAGAACCTCGGAAGCAGCCAGGCGCGGATTACGCCAAAGCTGGTCGGGAGACTTACCTCGAGCAAACGCGTAGTCATACTCCAGCCAGACAGGCTCCGTGAACTCAATCTTACTTGGAGTGAAACGAAGGGCCTCACTGCCAGATTCGAAGGAGTCAGAGCGAAGCAAGTCATAGCCCTGAGGAACCCTGATCTTGCTCCACAGGCTGTCGAACGTATCCGGCACGTGCAGTAACAGCACACCTGTCTTGCTTCGCGGAATAAACCCCTCTGGTGGATCAGGCAGATCAATGTTCGGCCAGTGCTTGCGTGCGCAACCCAGCTGGTCGACCTCATCACGCCACCAGGTTGGCGGTCGCCAACCCAGCCAGGTGTCGCGGTCAACCAGGGGCCGCTTCTCAAGGATCATCTGCAACGGCTCACGAACATCAACGGGATCAAACGACCCGTTTAGAATACGATCCTCGATCTCACGAAGCTGGCTGATAACCCTCTTCGCATCCTTTGAAATACCCATGACATCATCTCTTCTGCCGTAGAATTCTCTGCCGCAATCTGCGTCAGTGATCTCAACTATTCATTGAGAACGGCGTGTCGGATACAAAGCTTTATATCAAAAACACCATTCTCAAGAGAGTGCTAATCTGTTAAGGTTCGAATTTGATTATACAATAATACAATATAAATAGCAATTATTGGCCGGTGGCTGTCAGGAAAATCAACACAATATTAAGCAGCCCCACCACTCCGGCAATACCAAAGATTGCGTAGGTTGTTAGGCGGTTATTCACTGCTGTACCCATGATCTTTTTGCTTGATGTAATGAGAGCCAGTGGTGTCAGTGCAAACGGTATACCAAAGCTCAGTACTACTTGCGAAATAACCAGTGCTTTAGTCGGATCGACTGAGAATGCCAAGAGCAAGATAGACGGAACGATCACTACAGAACGTCGCAGCAATGGATGAATTCGACGCTTCAGCAGCCCAGCCATAATCACCTCGCCTGCTTGTGTACCAACTGCCGTGGAAGCAAAGCCAGAGAGCAGCAATGCAACGGCAAATAACCATGCCACTAGCGGCGTTGTGAAGCCACCCAGTGCGTTGAATACATCTTGGAGCGATTCAATATCGGCTTTACCCTGGAACGCCGATGCAGCTAGCAAGAGCATCGCAATATTCACACTTCCTGCCAGTACCATAGCGATACCGACATCGATACGCGTTGCCTTGAGTACCTCTTTGAGCTTCTTGCCCTCAAGCCTACCGTGGCGATCACGAGTAAGTGCCGAGTGAAGATACACGACATGCGGCATGATGGTTGCACCGAGCATTGCTACGGCAAGTAGTACAGTATCGGTACCGGCAAGCCGCGGTACCAAGCCAGCTACCATTGGTCCAGCTTCTGGTGGATGCATAA
>JASLCR010000020.1 GCA_030145955.1 Candidatus Saccharimonadales bacterium | reverse complement strand
CGCTCGCATCTAAGAAATCAAGCGGCGTAAAAATACCAACGGCATTCAACCGATGCTCCATTCGCCCCGCTATTCCTGTTAGATCAGTCAGTTCAAGGCTAGCAAATACTTCACGCAGATTCTCGTGAGTAATAACATCCAGACCATTTGGTTTGTGCAGGGAAGCGGCAGTTTTAGCTAAAAAACGGTTCGTGGCAATGCCAACATTGCAGTTCATCGCTACTCCTACCTCATCCCATAGCCGCTGCTTAATCTCGTGACCGATCTCGACGATATCTCTTTCTGCTATTTGTTCGGTTGTCTCACCAAAGTCAATCACCCCCTCATCGATACTCTTCATACGTACATGCGCCGAATAATCATTCATAATCCGCATCAATTGATGGTAAACGTATTTATACTTTGGCGGATCACTCTCAAGCCCAACCAAATCAGGGCAGAGCACCAGTGCATCCTTCAGGCGCATACCGAGCTTCACCCCCTTTGCTTTCGCCTCGTAACTACAGGTGACGATCATCGTATGTTCAGTCCGGCGATTCACAATAGCAACTGGTCGTCCGCGCAGTCGTGGCCTCGCTTGCTGCTCTACCGTTGCAAAACAACTATTGAGGTCAATGTGCATAATGAGCGGTCGGGAAGTATTAAGCATGATCACCCTCCATTGTCAGTCGCCACGTCAATCGCTCGCTATCAAATTCCAATCGGTAATCTGCGCCGCCATCAGTCACATCAAACATATGGACCATCCGCCTCCCCTGCGTAGTCGGGTGCCTGAGACCAATCTCTTCTATCTCCACCACTCGCCCATTTGCCCGGCGAAATCGTACTGGTTCACACATGGTCCGCCCAGGCCGAAAGATAGCAATCACTTCTATTTGTTCGTTTAAAAAAGTTTCATCATTCATCGATAGATTTTCTCCAAAGGTTATCCCGCTGCAAAGCACGAGGCGTTAGCCGAGCTTTAGTAGGTGGGAAGTCTTCTTCGAATTTACTTCGGAGAAGACTGGGAGGACGGAGTCTTCCCTTGTTTATGAGAAACGTTTTCCAAGTTGTTCGCCCGTTATTTCACCCGTTTCTAGTGAAGCCCCGAAGACGATGAATGAATGATGACCTAGAGGGACGCTTCAGTGTAAACACTTAGTGTGTATCTAGTATCTGTACTTATTATACTACGACTGTTCGGTGTTGGCATCAGCACCTTGGCTATTACTACCAGCAAATAGCTCATTAAGTTTCGTTACTAGTTCAGATGGCGGGTAGTCCGACTTAATCAAATAGTCTTGCACACCGAGCTCTTTCGCTCGCTCAATCCGACTTGGTTCGGCAAAATCGCTCAAAATGATTATTCTGGTTGATTCCGGACGTCCCTGGTACTGTTCGAGAAACTCAATACCGTTCATGTTTGGCAGCAACATATCGAGCAAAATCACATCGTAGTCACTCTTTGTCACCGCATCGAGTGCCTGCTGTCCATCTTCCGCGATAGTCAGTTCATAGCCTGCTTTTTCTAAGGCATCTTTGTAAAACTTCTGCATAACAGGGAAGTCTTCAACCATTAATATACGCTTTGTCATTCCTTGTGCTCCTTTTTTAGTGTCAAAATAATCGTCGTCCCCACTCCGTGTCCCGAATGGATATCAAGCTTTCCTTTATGCGCTCGGGCAATCCGCGCTGCTGAATACAGCCCAATACCAAGTCCACCCACATGCCCGCGCTCCATACCGCGAATCCCTTGATTTACAAATCGTTTAAGCTGGCCTGCTATTTCGTCTTGCTTCATACCCTTACCGCTATCGCGTACCAATATTTTTACACTACCCGGCTTCTCTGTCACGCTATAATGCACAACTTCCCCTGGCTTACTGTATCGGAATGCATTGTCGAATATATTTGTGAGCGCAAGGCTTAGGCGTAGTGAACTGACATCGGCAATTACTTTCGAGGCCGTATTTTTCATAGGCAATAAGTCATCATCACGCTCATTGCTATGCGCAAGCCTGTGTGCAATTCTTTCAACAAGGGGCACTATGTCAACATCGTGCTCAAACGAAGCTGTCTTGTCGCGTGGTGCCGCTTCCAAGAGGTTATCAATGAGGCGAATTTGGTTTTCATTTTCAGTTTTCAGCATCTCAATATATCGCCTTGTTGTGGCATCAATATCTCCAACATCATTATGATTAATTGCATCAATAATGGTTGTTACGGCTGATGCCGGATGTTTCAACTGGTGCGCCAACAATGAGAGAAAAGAGTCGTAGGCTTTTTCCCGCGCCTCCATCATATCGAGCCGTTGCAAATATCGTATCACCTGCCCGAACAAAAGAAACACAGCGGGGTAAAATACCATCGGCAGTATCAGTGTCTCAAAATTTTGCGCCTCACTCATAATATATAAATGCAGAATTAGCACCGCAATATAAGTTGCCCCACTCAGTGCCGCCGCCAGTATCACCGCTTGCCCACCGAATATCAGTGCCGCCGTCATGATAGGGAACATGAAGAGTACCGTGGTGCGAGCATCGGCACCACCCTGAACATAGGTAATAATTCCCGCAAGCACCATGTCAAAGATTAACTGTGCCGCGGTAAGAAATTTTTGTGTACGTAGATTCTTTGCAAATATCTTTGTAACGGCGGCAAAAAATCCATTTACCAGTAAGCCTACTGCTAAAATACCGATGTACTGTGGCAATAATTCATACCCTCTACCTGTTGCCCAAATTGTTGCCACCACAATGCCAAATACCAGCAGCATGTACGGCCACCTAATAAGAACCAATCTCGCATTGTTCTTTGCTGCCGTTTCAGCAGCCTCTTTCTCACCGGTAATATTGTATCGTGAAAGATCCATAGTAATTACGCTTATTACTTAGTATATACCACCCCTAGAAATCACTGGAAGTTTTTGATACAATCTACCAGGTACATATGGCACCGTAGCTCAGTTGGTTAGAGCGCAGGACTCATAAGCCTGAGGTCACAGGATCGTTCCCTGTCGGTGCTACCAAGTTAGTCAACTTACAATAAATGCTATCTCATTTTGGGGTAGCATTTTCGTTTTAAAATCCGTATTTAGCACTTTTACCCATAACGAACGAAGTGATGGCCTAAATGTAACGAGCTTCAATTTCGATTCTACATATGCTTGTACTAGCAGCCTTCTAATTCCATAATAAAAGTATTCGCTTTTCAACTTCGAATAAGGAGGTGAGGGCGATGCCCTTCAAAGCAGAAATCAGCCCCATTGCAAGTGCAAACCAGTCGGGTGTCGCTTACCTCGAGATCGTGCCGTACGACGGCGGAGTACGGGTGCAACGCACTGACGCTGGTCGCCGGAGCCTCAATCCCTTCTGGACAGTTTGGCTCCGCCAACTCATCCTGGAGAAGGCCGATCCGAAACACAGTTTCGCTGTTGAGCTCCGTGATTCAGATGTGTTCGTTTCATCGAGCTCGACTCCTGAAGGTCTCATGGAAACCGTCAGGGCATTCGGGTGTCGGATTCACCCGCTACCTCTGCCCATGAGACGACGACACGCATCAACCACATCGCGCTGGATGTCATGGGACACTGAGGTAGATCTCAGCGAACCCTTGAAGTTACTGTCGCTACCTGGCGGAAAGTTCCGCACCTGGGCGACTCCGCTACATGCCGTCCTTGAGCGTGATCAACGAAACAAGTTTCAGATCGGCACGCTGGGTCTGATGGTCGAGTGCCACATTGCACGAACGCTCAACGCCGCCGACATGTTCGGCGCCTGAAGGAAAAAGCCCCACTCTCATCCGCATTAAAGCTTACAGCCCTGCGTTGATGACGTGGGGCTATAAGCTTGTTTGGGCCTATGTACGAAAGCTTCTGAGCCAAACACTAGGTGTGATTCAGTCGTATAAAAAATCACGGTCCCTAGGTGGACCGTGATTTTATTTTTACACATTCCTATTTATTCTACTGCAAAATTGTATTTGCGATCGTAGCGCCACTGGAAAATACGTGCAACAAGATAGGTAATTAAGATGCTGAAGATAAATGCGAATGGCATTCCGATCAGGGTTCCAACCACAGGATCGATACCTGGAATAAATGTATAGGTATTCTCTGGATAGCCGACATATGGTGCCAGAAAGAGCATAGGCAGCATCAAGATAACCGTACCAACCGCCTCGATGAGCGCAACCGCCATCGCCTGCTCTCTACCAATACGGTTTTTACGCAGATAATTGAATGCGAGCCCGACGAACACTACCCAAGCAACAAAATGCACAATTGTTGTCGTGATTGTTGCAATACCCGAGTATCGTGTTTCTGAGCTTGATTCAAGTGCCTTTAATCTTGGATTTTCAAGTGCTTTCGTAACATCTTCCTGCTCCCAGACTTTTGCCGACAATTCATTATACTCACTGGCAACCTCCCTGTGAGCCTGCGTAGGGAAGGAGACTATCCCGCTAAGCGCATATATACCAAGGCTCCCCACCATATAGATGGCGAGGAGTATTCCCCACGCAGACCATCTGTTTTTCGGCTGCTTTCGTATTCGTTTTTTACTCACTTCTTCTTTCATTGTTATCTCCTTTACTCTCCTAATGCCCGTATGAGCGTTGTTATTTCTGACTTGTACAGTGGCGTAATATGTATATCTATAAACCGCGACAATACTTCTTTACCAGTTTCTGTCAGTTCATAGTATTTGCGTTTTACCCCGCTATTTGGCGAGTTTTCCTTCGTAACACGCACGAGCTTCATTCCCTCGAACCTTCTAAGGGCTCGATACAAACTTTGCTCTTTCACATCAAACGAGCCATCAGTAGCATTCACCATAAACTCAGTGATCTGCGCCGCATATTTGCGTCCATCAGCAATCGCGAGTAGTATCCAAAGACTTAGCTGACCTTTTTTATACACATCGTCCCACTCGGCGACAAGTTGATCTATATAATCTTCATCCACCAGTGTTCCTTTCAAATCTTAAAGTACTATACCGGAAGTATAGTACTTTAAGATTTATATGTCAACACTATTTGTACAAAATATCAATCAACTAGAGTGAAACATCCTGTAGTCTTGCAGACGAAAGACGACTACCGACGAATGACTGCAGGTAATCCGAGTTAACTTCTTTCGTATTCCATGTGTCAAGATTTTGCGTATTTTCAATAGCTTCCGACACAGTCGGTTCTGTCACAATTTCCATGTGATTTGCTCCTTGTTTGTTTTTATTGGCTTATGTATGTATTTAAGCATAAATGTTTTAAAAAAGCAATAGCTATATCACATTTCATGCAAAAAAGTAGTTCTGGTACAATAGAATATATGACGCTAACATCCACCTTTTGGGATAATAAGCGAAAATACTTTACCCTTGTGGGCCTTTTACTCGTACTTCTGGTCGTCGTCGCTAGCGTACTCATAACAGGGAAGCTAGGCGCCGACAAACAAGCATCTTCCCATGCCGAACAACTATCGAAATATGCGCAGTCGCTTACCCTCACTAAAGATAACCGGCTCGGTGCCGACACCGCCAAACAGCCGTCTCTTCCGGGTAGTGCATTCGCCTTTCTCAGTGCAAGCTACCGAGCGCAGGAGGCAAAGCAAGCTGCCATAGAAGAAAGTGTTGCTCAATTAAAAGCCATTGATAGTTCCTACGATAAGTCTGACAAAAACGAATTACGTGCCACAATTTACTACGATCAAAGCAGTTTTTTCTTCGATAGCGATGGTGCGCGCCTCGAGGCGTCTACAAAAGTGCGTCAATTGCCTCCTACTTCAACTACTGAAGAAGCGGCTGCCTACGCCGATATGTATCGCAAGCAGAGCAAGGCAGCAACTGACTATATCGCAACTATCGAGAAGAAGTCAGCCGGAAAAGCAATTTACAAGAAAGAAACCGAATTGCTCGTGGAAGTTTTACGTACATACAAAAAAGAGGCTGATGGCTGCCAAAACACGATGAGCTCGGCAAAGAAAAGTGATGAGGTTGATACAATTGTCGACAAGTGTAGCGACAAGTTAAATAAGAAATATCGTGACGCAGACCAACTATACAGCTACCTCGCATTCTATCCTCGCTCCCTCAAGTTAACAACTTCACCATCAAGTACGCTCATTGCACAAATTAAAAAGCAGTCAGAACAATCGTATGAACACAAGAGTGTCCAAGAGGCGCGCATAGAAGCACGGCTTAGCAATCGAGCAGAAATTGCAAAGATGCTTCTCCCCGCAAGCGGTAATGACCAAAACTATACCCAAAAAGTTGATATCCTCCAGACACTCAATAGACAGTCTAAAGATGACCTGGACCACGCCACAATCTCCTCCGAAATAAAGAGTCGCTTCCAGAAAAAGTTGAACACCACACGCGAGACAATAACCAATCTCTATCGAAACAGCAAAAAGAATGCAGACGGGGAA
>JASLCR010000006.1 GCA_030145955.1 Candidatus Saccharimonadales bacterium | reverse complement strand
CTCAGCTGGTTAGAGCACCTGCCTTTTAAGCAGGGTGTCATGGGTTCAAGCCCCATCGGACCCTCCATAGAAAACGTCAGACCTTTTGGTCTGGCTTTTTCTATTGGTTGGGTGTGTCGGGCGCGTAGAACCCAAGCTTTTGAGGAGCAAAAGTGGGTGCATGAAGTGAATGAAATAAAAATGTGTTTACATATTTTTATGAATGAACGGAAGAGCGAGCTATGCGAGCGACCCCATCGGACCCTCCATAGAAAATAACTCACTTGACGTGGGTTATTTTCTATTTACGAATAAGTCATGAAAGTCACTCATCGCCATTGCCTTTAGGTAGCTTGAGTAAAATTATGCAGTCAGTATACTAATATGCATGAAATATTGGCTTTCAAGTGATTTTCACTTCTCTTGGATGCTTGCTTTCGCCGGTACAATGATTCTTGCTGGTATTGCACTTGCTCAGTATATGCAGCCTGAAAGTTTCGCGGCACTATCTTGGCTATTTGTAGGTGGGATATTGGTTGGTTGGGCATGTATGAGGCAGCAAAGATGGGTTGTGGTGCTTGTGTTGATTGGCGGGCTGCTGATTGGACTGTGGCGAGGCAGCGCTGAGCAAATTCAGCTACGTGACTACGGATCATTCTATGGGAATGTGGTAACGATGAGGGGTATTGTAAGTGATGACACGGCTACAGATAAGCGAGGCAATACAGTACTAAGATTGAAAGAGGTGACAATTGGCAACAAACAGCTACCAGGTACTGCGTGGGTGATATTGGATACTGCGTCCCGTCACGTGGAGCGTAGTGATCAGGTGACGGTAACAGGGAAATTGCAGGCAGGATTTGGAACATTTGCGGCCACAATTTATAGAGCTAAGCTGGAACGAATAGAGCGCCCCGAGCCAGGTGATATAGCACTTCATGTACGAGACTGGTTTGCGAGCGCGGTTCGGCAAGCTATTCCCGAGCCTGAGAGTTCACTAGGAGTTGGGTATCTGGTAGGGCAACGACGCGATCTGCCGGAAGATCTCAACACAGCCTTAAAGATTGCCGGACTGACACATATTGTTGTAGCAAGTGGATATAATTTAACTATTCTTGTGCGACTTGCGAGGCGGCTATTCGATCGGATCTCAAAATACCTGGCAACACTTGTTTCAGGCGGGCTGATTGCAGGTTTTATTGCTGTTACAGGCATGAGCCCTAGTATGAGCCGGGCGGGGCTTGTGGCTGGGCTAAGCCTTGCGGCCTGGTATTATGGGCGCAAGTTTCATCCGCTTGTGTTGCTTTCGATTGCTGCCGGAGTGACTGTACTGATAAATCCGTATTATGCGTGGGGCGACGTTGGGTGGCAGCTTAGCTTTGCGGCATTTGCTGGGGTGATGATTTTTGCTCCGTTATTGCAGGAATTTTACTTTGGAAAGAAAAAGCCAGGAATACTGCGGCAAATTTTGGGCGAGACAATATCGGCTACTATTCTGACTGCACCGATCTTGCTGTATGGTTTTGGGCAGATTAGCAATATCGCAATTATTGCTAATTTACTCATCTTGCCATTGGTGCCACTTGCAATGTTACTCACTTTTATTGCGGGAATTGGGGCATTGGTTATGCCATTCTTGGCAACAGTGTTTGGGTATCCTGCACTCGTAGTTTTGAGCTATATGACGCAGACGACGCGGTTCTTTGCGGATATTCCATGGGCGGTAAGTGAGCTAAAGATTGAAGGGTGGTATGTGTTTGTCATGTATGCGCTATTAGTAGCATTTACTTTCTTTATGTGGCGAAAAACAAACCTTAATCTTCGTGAGAGCAACATTGTTGAATAGCAAGATCGCGAGCAGCATTAGCTCAGACTGTAATCTGTTATAATAGAGGAAATAGAACCGATAAATTAACGGAGTTTTCCCGGTATGGCTGGACATAATAAATGGTCAAAAATTAAACGTGATAAAGGCGTCAATGACGCAAAGCGTGGTGCTGTCTTTACGAAAATTGGCAATCAAATCGCGATTGCGGCGCGTAGCGGCACCGACCCTACAATGAACCCGGCACTTGCACTGGCAATTGAAAAAGCGCGCCAGGCGAATATGCCAAAAGATAATATTCAGCGATCGATCGACCGTGTGGCAGATAAAAATGCTGCAGCACTTGAAGAAGTGACGTATGAAGGCATGGGTCCTGGTGGCATTGGTATTATTATCGAAACAGCAACAGATAATCGTAACCGTACGTTTCCAGAAGTAAAAAATGCGCTTGCGAAGAATGGCGGCCGTATTGCCGATGCAGGCAGCGTGATGTTTCAGTTTGCACGCAAGGGCGTTATTACTGTGGCGGCAACTGGTGAAGATGCACTACTGACCGTGCTTGACGCCGGTGCGGAAGATGCGAACGAAGAAGACGGCGAAATTATTGTTTACACCGACCAAAAGGAGCTTGCGAAAGTGCGTCAAGCAATCGTGGACAACGGGCTTGAGGTCAAAGATGCTGAGCTGCAGTATGTGCCGAATATGTCTATTGAGATTTCTGATGATGAGACGAGTGAAAAAGTCATGAAAGTACTTGATGCACTCGACGACCTTGATGATGTTGTGAACGTGCACACGAATGCCTCGCTTTAGCGTTTAAGCCAACTCCGGTATACTTTAAGCATGAGGTTCTTCCTGCATTGCATGATGGCGCTGTTGCTAATATGTACAGTCTTGTTGGCAAACACTTCGCATGTACAGGCATTGACCACCGAGCAGCCTCCCGAATGGCGCGATCCATCACCTTTGCTATTATCTGCATATTCAGTTGTTGGTGAACAGCCACGCTACGTTGAGATATATAATAGTGGGAGTGAGCCTGTTTCTGTCGCAGACTGGTCTCTTGCCATTACATGGTCGCTTCGGGCTAAAGCTCCTATAGGGAGTGTTGCTCCTGAAATTGCGCCACTAGCACTTCATGCATCATCAGCTAATGAGAAGCCATACATTCCACCGGGTGGCTACATTGTTATGGGATTTAACGGTGCGGTGACGAACGCGCTAGAGCAGGTGACATTGGATGGACTATCGGCATCATCTTTTGTAAGCCAGTTGAGTTTGCAGCATCCGAAGTATCGACCGTATTCACGTGCGCTAACAGAAACACAA
>JASLCR010000002.1 GCA_030145955.1 Candidatus Saccharimonadales bacterium | reverse complement strand
CGACTCGATGTACTTCCCACCGGCGACCTAGGCATACGAAATGGCATCAAAAAACTCTATGATTTTGATCACCTGCCCGAGCCGAGAGAAATTGAACTACTTGCAGAAAAAAATGGCTGGCATCCATACGAATCGGTAGCGAGCGGATACATTTGGCTATCACTTGATAATACGCCAAAGTAGACAGACTATTCTTCGCGCATGTCTTTGATCGGATCGCGACGCACATTGTGCGCAATTGGAATAATTGAACCAACTAAACTCGCACCAACTACCACTGCAGCGATTAATCCAAGATCGTAAAGAGATACTCCATAAAGCCTAAAAGGCATAGAAAGATCGCTCACATTAAACATCAGTGCCATGCTTAGTCCCATTTGTGCCGCAAAAGAACTATTCACAAACAGAGCAATACCAAATCCTATTATGCAGGCGACGAGTAGTGTCAGGAGTGCGAGGTAAATTGTGTAGACAATGTAAATTTGTGCAATCGCCAGACGACTTGCACCTACCGCGCGAAACACTGCGGTTTCTTTACGTGCATCAGCTACAATACGACCAATCATCCCCATCAAAATCACCGATGCGATTCCTGCAATCACCGCCGCAACAACAAGCTGGACTTTGCGAAATCCTTGCTGAAAATCATCAAGTGCAAGACTAATTGAACCAAATGGCATTAACGAAAATGCGCGCCCATTCTTACTGCATTTCACCGCACCGTCCTCAATTGGCATGCCAGGATATACAACAACACAGTTACGATTTTTGTACGCATCACGCATCGTACTTGCCGAACTAAACTCAGCATAGAATCTTTCCTGTGGATCATATATCATGCCCCGCTCTTGTTTAAAAATATCTTGAGCAACAGGCAGTTCATCATACACTGCAATTGGGCTTACCCAGCTCACACCCACACTTGAAGCAAGTAACATGTTAAACACATCTGTGATCCCGCCACCGCCCCCAAAATCCATCGATGGATCCTGAGTAGTGCCAACAATACGAAATGTGATCAGCTGTGAAGTGGGGTCTGCCTTGCCAAATTTCTTATCAAATGCCATCTGCTTTTCAACATTCTGTTTTTCAATGGCATTACGTGTATCACGCTCAACCACTGGCTGCTGACATAACTTACCCTCCTTGTAAACAAGATTTGGCATTTCAAAGTCACGCTTGTTCTTATTTTTCTTGATCTCAGCTTGCTGCTCTATTGTCATTCGTAGGTTGGTAGCAGAGGTATTATTGCGATAGCACACCTGAAAAGTGGTACCAGCAATCTTGGAGCGAACGTCTTCTAAGCGCTGCTTTTTATCTTGATCGGTCGCTTTTGCACCAAGCTTTGGTAGCTTCAATACTTCTTGCGCAGCAGAGTACGAGGCAATAATTGGTATACTGCCATCACTACCCCGATCGAGGTTTTGACCAGGCAGTATAAATGGCTTTAATAGCGCCTCGTCCATAAGTGTCCAGCCAGTTGTCATGCCTGCCAGTCCGCGTGTCATTCCATAATCATATGAGGTTGAGTTACTCAGCTTTTCTTTACCATTCTCTACTAACGAAAGAGATGGCGGAGTTGGTACCGACTGTGGCAAGCGAAGACTGCGATAATATTCCTTTGCACTTGGCAGCTGTTTTTTGAAATTTTCAAGCGTATTGATCTTTTCAGAATCTTCCCCGGCCACCTTATACGCAATTGGTGAGTTGTAGTCGACAATTACTTGCCCATCTTGGCGCGTAACAGCTGATTGCTCTGAATCCTTTGAATACTCTATGCCCAGCCTTTTTGCTTCAGCCACTTTTTCCTCACGTTGCTTCTTTTCAAGTGACTCTATGCGAGCGACTCTTGCCGGATCTTCTGTTGGGCTGCTATTCGTAAACATATCACTATCTTGATACGTGCCAGCCAAAATATAGCGATTAGCAAAGCCTTCATCGGAAAATCGTCGAAAACTATCGATACCCCCAGTTACAATGAGCGATCCGGCAATCAGTCCTGCAAAAAGTAAGCTCGATACAAACAATACAATAAACAATCGAATCCGACGAGTACGAATCTTTGTGTATGCGAGCTTCAGAGAATCACCGAGCGTAATCATGCAACCACCTTTCCATCACTCAGTCGAATCACTCGGTCCATACGTGCCGCTAGATTCTCGTCATGAGTCACCACAACAATTGTAGTATTGAAGTCACTCCGAGCTTTATCAAATAGATCAAAAATAATCTGTGCATTTTTCTGATCAAGATTTCCTGTTGGTTCATCGGCAAGCAGTATTTTTGGCTGATTCATTAGTGCACGCGCAATCGCCGTACGCTGAATCTGGCCACCAGAAAGCTCTTTTCCATAATGCTTTAATCGTTCCCCAAGCCCAACCGCTTCAGCAATAACATTTGATTGCTTATGACGCGCCGCACGCTTTTTTCGAGCGAACACCGCAGGTATCTCAATATTGTCACGTACATTCAAAAAGGGCTGAAGATAAAACGACTGAAATACAAACCCAATCTTCTGGCCACGATAGCGAGAAAGTTTTGCGTCGCTCATCTTGCGGATATTTACTCCATCAACAATCACCTCGCCACCCGTTGGTTTATCGAGCCCGCCAATCATATGCAGTAGAGTGCTTTTACCACTTCCGCTCGTGCCCACGAGTGCCACCATTTCACCCTGATGAATTTTGAATGACACATCATCAACTGCATTCACCACCGAACCACCAAGCTTGTAACGCCGAGAAACTTCGTGTAACTCAATAACCACTGGAGCGTCAGACAAGTCCCGTTTTGGCCGCAAGGCTTGCTTGCGCCTGCTATCAATTAACTTCAAATCTCGTAACAAGCCTGCCGTGTCACCACGATACTCGTCATAGACCTTTTCAAGCAGCGATGGTGATCCCCCGGTATCCATATGCCCTCATTGTAGCATAAGCACTTCTGGTAGCGAGAACTATTCTCAGCAAAAGATTAGTTACTGTCAGGCGTCTCTATTTCCACCTGTATATGGTGCACAATAGGCACAAGCGTCTGTACTTTATGCTTTATCTTGTCAGTAATTCTCTCTATCGTGTCAGTATCAAGCCCATCGTCAAGATGCACCTCCATTACTACGAGGAGTTTATTGGAGCCAAGGTACATCGTTCGTAGATCAAGTACATCATTCACACCGTCAATTGCCCTTGCCGTTTTGATAATCTTTTTTGATGTATCAGCATCGACCGATTTTCCAACAATAAGATCACGAACATCCTTCATAAGAAGTATAGCGCCAGTCATCATAGCAAGTCCTATCACTACACTACCAACGCCATCAAAGCGAGCATCACCAGTAAGCATAAAGATAGCAATTGCAATAAAGCCAAGCGCAGCCGCCAATGTGCCAAGAAAATCAATCACAAATGTTGCTTTTGTCTCGACAATGCTCGAGGCCACTAAGTGTCGCCACCAATGGGCCTTATGACTCATTTGCTTGAGTCGACGAAGACTCAAACGAAATGCATACAAATTAGTTGTAAAGCCAAAGGCGAGCATGGCGAGTGCTAACCAGACATTTTCAATACCGTCAGGACGAACAATCTGTTGGTAGCCAAAATAGAGCGATGCCATACCAGTTCCACCAAACATAATAATGCCCGCCACAAGCACCCAAAAGAAAATCTCCCGCCCATAGCCGAATTGAAAACGATGGTCTGCCTTGCGGCTCGACCGACGCACGCCGACATAGAGTATTCCACCGGTAATTAAGTCCGACAAACCCTGAAGCGCCTGCGACAGCATCACGGTACTGCCAGTGAAAATTGCCACCACAATATTCAAGACAACATCAAGTGTACTCACCACAGCAGACGTTGCTACAACCCGAATATCAGAAATCTTACTCATAGTATTTTTAGTATAACAAAGCAGCCTCTGCGCTAGAGGCTGCTTACAATACGCTAGTATGAGGCTTCTTATTTAACGTTTCGCTTGACGTCTTTACGAAGATCACCGAGTGTCTTCTTTGCATCATCAACAACACGCTCGCCGCGCGATTTTGCTTCATCACCGAGCTTTGCCGCTTCAGCACCTACAACTTTACCAGAAGCTTTGACACTCTTCGCCATGCCCTTTGCCTCTTGCTCTACTTTGCCGGCGCCTTTTTTCAGGCTCACTGAACCTTCTTCGGCAGCATGCTTAATCTGGTCTGCTTTTTCAGATGCGGTTTGCTTGGCATCAGCAACCTTGTTCTTAATATCTTCACGAGTTTCTTTACCGCTCTTTGGTGCCATCAGGATACCTGCGGCAAATCCGGCTGCGGCTGCAAGTGCGACTTTGATTACTTTACTCATAACTATTCCTCCTTTTATTTATTGACGAAATTTACGAACAACTTTGGCTGCTTCAGTAAATACTTTTACCGGAGAAAGCCAGTCGGTTGCCGAAGAAAGATTATTGGTAATATTGTCGATATTTTTAACAATTCTGTTAACCTTTGCGACCACCATAACAACTGCGATAAGCAGCGCTACTATCACGATTGATAGAAGGATAACTGCGATGGAGAGTAGAACAATAAGTGTTTCCATAATGCCCTTTCGTTATTTATTTTGTCAATGTGACTATTTATACATTAGCATTATTTTACGAAAAAAGCAAGCACCTTATGCTATTAGCTGGTTGCTATAATCATATGCATGGTTGATTACACATTTATAGCAGGTATCGCTTTGTACTTCTTAATGATAAAGGTCTCCGCCTCCACACGCATCCGACCTATCACCGCAAGTTTGGTCGTCGTTCTCAGCTACTTCAGCCTCCATGCATTCGTACAAGGTATAGTCCTCTCCGCCTATAACGCACCTCTGTGGCAACTTTTTGGGCTCGTTCCGCTATCTACGGCACTACTGCAGCTTGGAGTAGCATTTATAGTCTTTTATAAATTAGACCAAAGTAATGATTCTTACGGATCTTGGCTTGCCTGGGGAGCCTTAGGTTGTATTGGGATATTCTTCGTAGCACCAATTATCGCCACAAGCCTATTCATAAGATTCTAGATAAACCAAGAGATTAATAGGACTGCTTATTGTCCTTTGCTAAAATAAGAGTAGTGAAGGGAAAAATAGACGTCATTCGAGCGCTTACTGCGACCGTTGCTAGACGGGCGATACGTATTATCACTATTGTTGGTGCGATTATTGCCGTATTGCTTTTGATCGGCATCTGGGCGTTAGCTTACTTCTTTAGTCCTTGGTGGTGGTTGCTACTCTTTATCTATATTCCGTGGCTCATTATTGCACTCATTGTGCTTGGTGTCGCAAGATTTATCGCACGTAAAATATATCCCCAAGCCTTATCGGATCGACAGAAGAGACTACTAAAAGAATTTGCTGACAAGATTCAACACCTCCTCGAAAGCCGCGGCATGGGCTGGTGGGTATTTGCGTTTCTTTGCTTTAAAGATTTGCTCTTCTACCGTGACCTTAGGACACTGAAAGAGCTAATCACGGATACCGTAAGTTTGCAGCAAGATTTCACCGAACTTGAAAGATCATTCGACGAATAATTCAGTCTATCTATTCTTGGCTAGACCCTGACTCGTCAAGAAGTTCGCGAAGCGCAGCTAACGCCGCATAATTGTTCTCGGCGCTTCTGGACCCTCTTGAATCAACACCCGCGGTCGCAATAGCACGCTGCCATGAAGCACTATTTGCCTTCTTGCGGATATATACTCCGACAGCGCCTTCAGGGTAAGCCAACACCTCTATAGGAAACGGTAGAGTATCTCGTCGTTCGATTGCTTTTAACAGCTCAGGAACGTAAAGTCGTGGATCAACGCCATCTCGCGAATCAGGTAAACGTACTGTAAAAGCTGGAATTTCACCGCTTGTAACACCCTCCTGAAGCATAGCAATAGCCTCTTCCTGAGTCAGTCCTCTATCAAGTGCATCCCTATAAATTCCATCTAGTCGTGCCTGATCCAACTCCAGGCCACGCACTATCTCTTCATGGGTAAGGGGGATTACTTCATGAGAAACCACTGTTTCAACCTGTGGCTGCGCCTGTGGTGCTGACGCATGGAGTGCTGGAGCCGGCTGTTCTTTGCTCCTGTTTCGCCTAAACATGATGCTTTTAATAATAAACTATTTATTAATGCATGTCAACCATTGCTCCTTTACGAATAGCGGGCGATACTAGAACGACGAGGTAAGATTTTACAATCTAAGTTCTTTTTTCTGAGCGTCATCAACAAGTGATGGTGAGTTCATCATGACATCGATACCAGAGCCGTTCTTCGGGAAGGCAATAACTTCACGAATGTTGCTTTCGCCCATAAGCTCCATGAACATACGGTCAACGCCAAACGCACAACCTGCGTGTGGCGGTGCACCATATTTGAAAGCGTTGAGCATCGCACCAAACTTTTCTTCAACATACTGCTCGTCATACCCAAGCAGACCAAACACTTTATATAGCACTTCTGGGTTGTGGTTGCGCACGCCGCCACTACAAATCTCGTAGCCGTTCATGACCATGTCGTACTGATCCGCCAAGATAGCAAGTTTTTCCTCGTCGGTAGAAACGTTCAGTGCCTCAACTCCGCCCTTTGGCATACTGAATGGGTTGTGGCCAAAGTCTACTTTCTTCCTAGCGTCATCCCACTCGTAGAATGGGAAGTCGACGATCCAGCAAAGCGCAATGACATTTGGATCTTTCAGTTCAAAATGGTCAGCAAACTCTGAACGTAGACGGCCAAGAACTTTATTGACCGTACTTCGCTTGTCGGCACCAAAGAAGATTGTATCGCCGTCTTGGGCACCAGTCTTTTCCTTTACTGCAGTGAGCTCCGCTTCTGACAAGAATTTCGCGATAGGCGACTTTGCTTCGCCATTTTCGTATGAGATATATGCAAGGCCGCCAGCACCCTCTGATTTTGCAATTTCCGTAAAGCCATCAATTTGCTTACGACTGAGTGAGGTGCCGTTTTTTACCAAGATTGCTTTGACTGTTTCTGCGTTTTTAAATACGGCAAACTCAGTATCAGCAAATACATCGCTCAGCTCAACAAGCTCCATACCAAAGCGAAGGTCAGGTTTGTCTGAGCCATACCTTTCCATTGCTTCGCTGTATGGAATACGGGGAATATCTTCTGAAAGCAATGTTTTGCCGGCAAACTCGATTGAAAGTTTCTTGATGAGCGGATCGAACATTTGACGAACCGTTTCACCGTCTTCAACAAAACTCATCTCGGCATCAAGCTGGTAAAATTCACCGTACAGACGATCAGCACGCGGATCTTCATCACGAAAACATGCGGCTAGCTGGTAGTAGCGCGAAATACCACCAACCATCAGTAGCTGTTTAAACTGCTGTGGAGCTTGTGGCAGTGCGTAGAATTTACCTTCATGAAGACGTGACGGAATTAGAAAGTCACGTGCACCTTCCGGGCTAGAGTTTGCCAGAATTGGCGTGGTGACTTCTGTAAAATCTTCACCTTCCATGTAGCTACGAATTACGCTGAACATTTCAGCACGGCGCTTCAACATATGCTGCATCTTTGGACGACGAAGATCGAGGTAGCGATACTTGAGACGAAGCTCTTCGTTGGCTTGGTTTTCAGAAAATGGCTGAATCGGTAGTGTTTCAGCACGGTTAAGAATCGCCAGTTCATCAACGACAATCTCCACACTGCCCGTTTCAATGTTCGGATTCTCTAAGCCTGCTTGGCGCTGGCGCACTAGGCCTACTGCACGTATAACAAACTCATCACGAACTTCTTCGGCACGTGCAAAT
The DNA here is from genome assembly GCA_030145955.1 of Candidatus Saccharimonadales bacterium. GTDB lineage: Bacteria > Patescibacteriota > Saccharimonadia > Saccharimonadales > Saccharimonadaceae > JASLCR01. Next base: position 4,146 of record JASLCR010000002.1, on the reverse strand, counting down.
GCCTCGTTTTTTTCAGGGTTAATCACTAGCTGCACAATACCGGTATGATCGCGCAGGTCAATGAAGATCAGGCCGCCATGATCGCGACGCGACTGTACCCAGCCGCTTACCGCTACTGTCTGATCTTGCTTTTGTAAAACGCCGGAAGAAAGTGTTCGTTCCATTTTATTATCCTCTTAGATTATTCGTTTAGTATAGAAGCTAAGCAGGGGCCGATACCTTCGTCGATTCGCTCGAAATCGACTAGGCGGCCCGATAATTTCTATTTGCACGAATTTGTTTCATATAGAGACAGTATACCACTGTTGGGTTGCGAAGAACAGAGATAACTGTCATACTAAAACCATAAGTTAGTTAAGATAAACATGCACGAACAACATATTTTCGCAGAACTCAGTCTCGTATTTGTCATCGTCGCACTCGTTGCCGGCTTGATGCGCTACTTGCGCCAGCCACTTGTACTTGGCTATATTCTCACCGGTATCCTTGTTGGCCCGCTCGCTCTCAATCTCATTAAGTCAAAAGAAGCGTTTGAAGGCTTTAGTGAAATCGGTATCGCCTTGCTGCTGTTTATTATCGGGCTTGGTATGAATATCAATGTCATTCGTAGCCTTGGAAAAGTCTCCCTACTCACCGCAGCCGCCATACTGGTCCCGATTGGGGGCTTGGGATGGGCCATTGGGCATGCCGTTGGTTTTGATAATACCACCGCATTGGTTGTCGGACTAGCGTTATTCTTCAGTAGTACCATTATTATTCTTAAAGCTCTGTCTGATAAGAAGCAACTCAACCGCTTGCACGGACAGATTGCGATTGGTGTAATTATTGTCGATGATATCGTTGCAACGCTTGCGATTGTGGTGGTCACTGCACTTGGTCAGGGAGATAACTTATCGCTGCAAGACTTCGCATGGATGGCACTCAAAGCATTTGGTCTTGGGCTACTACTCTTTTTGGCGGGAGCGAAAATTGTCCCCTACTTCGCCAAGAAGTTTGCCAAAAGCCAAGAATTTCTTTTCCTGTTTGCCATCGCCTGGGGCTTCGGTATTGCCAGCTTGTTCTCACTCGCTGGTTTCTCTCCAGAAGTTGGCGCTCTCTTTGCCGGCGTTAGCCTGGCGTCGATTCCCTACGCTACGGAAATGAGCGCACGCCTCAAGCCACTGCGTGACTTCTTCCTCGTACTGTTCTTTGTCTTCCTGGGCGAGACATTTGTATTTGATAATTTTGGGTCGGTACTTATTCCGGCGCTATTACTCTCGGCAGTAGTAATTATCGGCAAGCCAATCTTTGTTATGGCCGCCCTCGGGGCACTGCGCTACACAAAGCTCACGAGTTTTAAGGCTGGTGTGCACCTTTCACAGATCAGTGAATTCTCTATTGTACTTGTCGTGGTCGCAAGCCAACTTGGGGTTACCAGCCCGCAAGCAACGAGTATCATTACTTTGGTTGCACTCATTACTATTGGTGTCTCATCATATCTTATGAAGTATGATGACCAACTATATCGAAAACTTGAAAAATACCTCAATATTTTTGAACGAAAAGATACGCATGAAAAAGCGAGGAAAAATGGCATTTATTCGAGCATCCTCTTTGGCTATCACCACGGCGGACATGAATTCTTAAACCTATTCCGTGAAACCAAGCAACGCTACCTAGTTGTTGACTACAATCCGGAAGTTATCGATCACCTTGAAGCTCAAGGCATTCGTCATGCCTATGGTGACGCGACAGATTATGAATTTCTTGAGGAGATCAATGCGGGTAAGGCAAAGTTTGCTGCAAGCACTATACTTGACCTCGATATTAATAAGCGCATCCTTAGTTATTTGCGTCGCCACAACCCAGAAGTTACCTTTATTTGCCATGCTCAGACATACGAGCATGCACTGGATCTGTACGAACATGGTGCCGCGTACGTAATTCTGCCTCGCTTCCTTGGCTCGGAATATATCACTACTCATATCAAGCGACATGGCATGAACCAGAAAGCATTTGAGCGCTTCCGCCAGAAACATATTGTTAGTATTGGTAAGCATGCAGTCGAGCAAGCTTAAACATCATGGCTTTTAGGCGGAAGATTGTTGCTACGTGGATTGCGCGCAGCCACCGCTCGTAGATCATCATGCGTATCGAATTCATCATTGATCTTCCGCCCAAGCAAAGCCTCAATTACATCTTCAAGACATAGAATTCCCACTGTCTCCCGGTACTCATTCACTACAACAAAAAGGTGGTGACGTGTCCTTAGAAACGCTGCCAGTGCATGTTCCAGACTCTGGTTTTCATGAATATAGTAGACTTTTGAATCCATCGCCGTTTCAACCTTTGCAGTATGCTTACGAGATGTGTCAAGCGTCAACACGTCTCGTAACAACAAGACTCCTACAACATGATCAAGATCACCGTCGATAACTGGAAATCTACTGTGCCCTGTTTTATGAAGATCATCAAGCACGAGCGGACCGAGTATCTCACCCTTTTTGATGGTATCGATCACACTCCGAGGCGTCATTATCTCACCCACTTTTCGGTTATTAAACGATAAGCCGTTGGTAATCAACGCCCGTTCATCACGCGACAAAACCTGACCGGGTGCATGAGTAACAAGATCAAGCAACTCTTCACGCGAATGAAGTGAAGCATCTGGCGGGCTTGATTTCAGTGTACGAAGCACCCCCATCACTTTCGGATAGCGTTTAATGAGCCCAATAATGGCGGGCTCGTATTTGTCGTATAACTTTTGTGCGTAGGTATGAACAGTTCCTAGTCGCGCCAACGCGCCATATTCAAGCGCCAACACGACGGCAAGTGGTATCCCGACAAGCCATCCAGCTGCAACCACTAGTAAGATCACGCTGATGACTAGCAGGAGTGCACCTGCAGCTCGCTGCAATGATACAAGATCATCAAAATGCAGCATTCGCTCTCGCTGCCGCTCAATCTCTGCGTCGCCGCTACGATGTCGTCGCTCAAGTTCAAACTGGCTATATTCGGACGGACGAACCGCCATCGCCGTCACCAAAATTAATAGACAAATAAAAATTATCACTATAGCCACAAGCACAATACTCATAGCTGTATTCTAGCCCAGCAAGTGAAATTTTGCTATACTAAGGACAGTAAAATTAAGGGGGATATAGTGACCAGAAATACATGGATCATCTTTACACTCATTGTCGTCGTGCTGTTTGGCGGATTGATCTACATCTCAACGAAAAATAAGATAGATGTCAGCAATGTTGACGCTTACAAAGTACTCGGCAAGTCTGAGCAATCAGGCAATATTGCCGATCATACGTTTGGCAGTACTGAAAATAAAGTTGTACTAATCGAATATGGTGACTACCAATGCCCTGGCTGTGGTTCTGCTTATGCACCTATCAAAACAGTTACTGAAAAATACAAAGATAAACTTACCTTTGTCTTCCGTAACTACCCACTTACAAGCATGCATCCAAACGCAAAGGCAGCTGCTGCTGCAGCCGAAGCGGCTGGCCAACTTGGCAAGTACTGGGAAATGCACGATATCTTGTATGAAAAGCAGCAAGAATGGCAGAGTACATCTGGCACTCAGCGCAATGATTATTTTGCCACTTACGCGACAAATATTGGCCTTGACCGAGCAAAGTTTACCGAAAAGCTTGCCAAAGCTATCGACCAAATTAATGCCAAGATCTCTTTTGACCAAGCACTTGGCCAAAAAGTAGGCGTTGACGGTACGCCAACCTTCTTCCTAAATGGTAAGAAGATCGATCAAAAAGCCCTCAGCGGCAAGCTTATTGGCGCAAACGAAAAAGATGGAACAAATGTATGGGCTGACGCAGATGCGTTTGACACCCTTATCATCCAGCCAGCACTGCGAGAAGCAGGTCTGCTTGAACCAGCTGCAGCAGCAAAGAAGTAGATAAACTACACGATACTAAAATTACCACCCCGGTGCCTGGGGTGGTAATTTAATTTGGATGCGAGCATCTAGTGCTCAATATACGTTTGCCATTCGGCAGGCACCACATCCACCACAACTTTTTTGCTCCGCGAAGGAACAAAAGAGATTTGGATTGGCATGTGATTTATGCTCCTGTCTTCCGCGCGCGTATCACTAGTAAATGTTAGTAATTTTGGTGTTTACGCCGGAAAACACAA
>JASLCR010000082.1 GCA_030145955.1 Candidatus Saccharimonadales bacterium | reverse complement strand
AAAAAAGTTGTGGAAAAGTCTATTTTGCCTATTGCGCTAGCTATCCCGCTAGTGCTACAATGCGCATGTACCTCCTAAAAAAGGGATAATATAAAACAAACAAATAAGGAGATATACAAACATGTATACACTCAAGTCGATTGCTCAGCGTAGCACGATGTTGGGGGCAGCAGCAGCGTTGATCGTTGCAGCAGTAGTGCCCGCAGCAGCGGTATTCGCTGACGCATTGAATCCGCTGACGGAGCGTTCGCTCTTGCTCAGTTCGTCGGCTCCTGGTTGGCAGGATACCGATGGTTCTGGCAATTCGAATGCAACACCAAACTCGGTAGGTCAGAATTATGCACCTGCTGGATCTGGTCCAAATGGTAAAAAGACAGGCGAAACATTTACTTTCAAGGTAAGTAGCACTGCTGAAGTGAAGGGTATGTCATTGCAGTACTGTACTTCTGCGGCAGGTGCTTGTCAGGCGCCAGGTAATAACGGTGAGCTAGTCCCAGGATATACCGGTGATGCTGATGGGCCGGGTGATGCTAGAAATGGTGTGTACCCAACTGCGCCTACAGGTCGTCCAGGTAATGATGGTGCAAATGGTGGCCATGCTGCTCAAAAAAGTGATCTTGACTTTGTGGGAGACTTTGAAGAGGGCACGGGTGCTGGTCAGTTTGAAGTTAAGGTTAATGGTTTAACAAATACTGGCTGGACATTAACAAAAGCTAACCTGGAAGATGACGGACATACAAAGACGCTTACTGGAAAAAATAACTACATTACTCTAGTAAAGTCTGGTGGACAGCAGATCAACAATGGTCAGAAGGTTGAAGTAATCTTCCGCCCAAGTGAAAATGTCTACATTACCAACCCAGGTGCACGTGAATTTTTCGTGAAGATCAACACATATAGTAGTGACACCAACCTTATTGGTAGCCATAACGACGGTACGCCACTTGATTCATCTGATACTCCAGGGCATACAGTTATTGATGGTGGTGTGACAGTCGCAAATGTCATGACTGACTCAATCCATATCACTACGAAGGTATTGGAAACAATGGCGTTTTCAGTAGGCACAAAGAACCGTGACACAACTAACCAATCATCTCACGGTAAATGTGATCCAATCTTGCAAGAAAATAATAACCGTCTACAGCTTGGTAATCCAAATGCAGAGTACTCTCTCGAGACAGGTAAGGCGTGGGATGTTCACTCGTACTGGCGACTTTCATCTAACTCATCTGGGGGTGCAACAGTGTACTATTCAGGTGATACGCTAGCCAATACTGTAGGTGATAAGATCCAAGATATGCCAGCTGAAACTGAAAGCTTACCAGGTACAGAGCAGTTTGGCCTTGGCTTTGAAGATGCTAGTCTTGAATCGCTAGGTACAGGTACATTTGCACCTGGCCACCAGGTTCGAAGCTATCCATTTATTACAGTGGCAGGTCAGTCAAGTACTGCACCGTATGACACACTTACTGCACAGCCTTTTAGTGAAGACTACGATGAAGCAACAGGTACAATTGATGATGGACTCGGTGGTCAAGGTACTGCAAAGTTCAAGTTTGTTAAGGAAAGCTTAACAGCACCAGAACCAATCGCTCAGCAGAATCAAACTGTTATCTCTTGCGCAACAGCGAAAATGCGCTATGTTGGTAACATCGGTGCAGATACTCCAGCTGGTGTCTACACAACAAAGATTAACTACCTTGCAGCGCCACAGTACTAAATCTACTTAGTACGGCGGAAGGTTCTTAATACAAAGTAACCGGTCTCAACGAGGCCGGTTATTTTAGTATAGTTGCTAATTGCTACACATTCGATACTTACTTTGCATTACAACTCCTTTTAGATATACTGATAGCAATGATTAGGGTAAAGCATTCTCTGCGGTACTAAGGGGGTATATATGGTACGGTTGGTATTAGCTTGGGCGAAAAAACGGACGTCTGTATCTATGTATGAAAATGTGGGGTTTACTATTGTTGAGCTGCTTGTTGTGATTGTCGTTATTGGTATCTTAGCAGCGATCAGTGTTGTTGCGTATAACGGTGTACAGACTCGTGCAGCATCGGTTCTCTTGCAGTCTGATGTCAAGAATGCAGGGACACTGGTTAGCGTAGCACAAGCCGATAGCGGATCTTATCCGAATCCAACTCTACCAAGTGATATTAAAAAAAGCGAAGGTACCAGCTTCCAATATACTTCAAATGGTACTAGCTATTGTCTGACTGGAACATCAAGTCGATCGGGCGTGCCAGCGTACATGATTTCAAGTGATAATCCATCTGTCCGTGAAGGTGTATGTTCGGGTCATACTCCACCATCGAGTGGTTCGCCTATTGCGGCTGGCGATCCTATACAATTAGTAACTACGGCGAACTGTCCTACTACCCGTACTATGTTTGTTGATGCACGAGATAATCGGACATACTGGGTGCAGAAACTCACTGACAACAAATGCTGGATGTTAACAAGCTTGGCATACGCCGGCGGCGGTACCAATACCTATGGTGACGTTAAAGCTTTGACAAATTCTAACACAGCTAGCTATACGACTGCTTACTACATGATTCCAACAGGTGCGAATCCGACGACAAATCCAACTCAACCATCTACCTCTACGAGTGGTACTGGGCAGTATGGCTATTTATATAACTGGTGTGCGGCGATGGGTGGCCAGGCGACCGCTGCTTGTTCTACTTCAACTTCGCCGGTTCCGGATGTAGCTGTCTCGATTTGTCCTGCTGGTTGGCGATTGCCAACCAGTGGAAGTGGAAGCACTAGCGAGTTTAATGCGCTTAATACTGCTGTTAATGGCGGTTTGGTTAATAGCGATGCCGGCTTGCGTACTAATTGGTTTGGACAGCGAAATGGCTACTGGGAGGATAGTACAGGTTTTTACTCTGTAGGAGGCTCTGGTTTCTATTGGTCCTCTACTGTAAATTCAGCTAATTACTCGTATGCTTCATATTTTGCAAATACAGTTACTAATCATGCTGCCAATATGAATGCGCAAAACGGCCTTGCTGTAAGATGCATCGCTTCGTGAGAAGCTCAGGAGCTTGACTACGCATAAAGCATATTCTTTAGTACAATATAGGTACTATGCGTCATAAGTTAGTTCGTCTGCATGCACGAATCTTCTCGTCTCGTAATTTATGGACAGAAGAAATAGTTGCGCTATTCCTGGTACTATTTGTATTTGTAGCACCAGCATCGGCTGCCATGCGTATGCAAGAACGTAGCTTGTATATGAACAGTGCTTTGCCTGGCGCTACAACTTCTTACAAAGTTTCTTTTCGCTATATGACGCCACTGCCGGTTGGCTCTGTGGACATGTTGTTTTGTAATGACCCGATTCCATATCATCCATGTGTAGCACCGACTGGCCTTGATGTATCACAAACCGTGCTAAGTGACCAAACTGGTGAGACGGGCTTTTCGATAGGTGTAAGGTCAGCTAATCATATCGTACTAACAAGGAATCCTGTTTTGATTGCCGGAGTAGGCGCCTCGTATACGTTTGATAATATTAAAAATCCAACCAATACGAGCGAAGCGTTTTCAATTCGCCTGAGGAGTCATGGCACGACCGATGCTTCGGGCCCACAGATTGACTTTGGCTCGGTTAGAGGGCAAGTGACAGCGCCAATTACAATCGAGACTCAAGTGCCACCAATGTTAATATTTTGCGCGGCCGGTGAGGTAACGGAAAACTGTACAAGTACTAATGAAAATTACTACAGCGAAATGGGTGAACTGAGTCATAATTCCACATTGACTGCTCAGTCTCAGATGGCGGTGGGCACGAATGCATCTGGAGGATTTGCTATTACGGCAAATGGCGGCTCGATGAGTGCCGGCAATAGTGTTATTGATAACATCAACGCACCCTCTGCTAGTAAGCAAGGAAGCAATCAATTTGGTATCAATTTAGTAGCGAATACTTCGCCAACGATTGGTCGGAATCCTGAAGGTATATGGGCGAATGCGGTAGCTTCGCCAGAATATTCAGTACCAGATAGGTACAAGTATGTACCTGGTGATGTGATTGCCTACTCACCAAATGTGAGCTTAATGAAGAAGTTTACCGTGAGCTACATCGTAAACTCCCGAGAGGACCTTCGTCCTGGTGTATATAGCACAACGATTACCTACATAGCCAGTGGACGCTTTTAGTGGTACAATACGGCTTATACTTATAGGAAAAATGTGAGGGGAAAAGGAATAGTGAAACGCTTCAAGAATATTGTATTTGCTGCGCTTGCGGTTGTAATGGCAGCTGCCTATGTTTTACCATCATCGCACGCATCAGCTGTGTCGTCGGCATCACTCAGTATCGTGCCAAAAAAGAACTACACAATTGAACCAGGCAAGTCGGTCAAGGACACGCTAGTAATCCGCAACCTTGACCGAGATGTACCTCTGTCGCTTAATCTCCGTGTCATTGACTTTACCTATACAGATGATGGTGGTACGCCAAAGTTGATGCTCGATGAAGACGCTCCACAAACCACGTGGTCTCTTAAGCCGTATCTTAATGTGCCAAAGGCCGTGACGATACCTCCCCTCGAGACACGCACGCTTAATATGTCAGTTGCAATTCCGGCTGGCCATGGTGCGGGTAGCTACTACAGCGCCATTGTTTATTCGTCTGGGTCATCAGATGGCGGCAATGTGGGATTAAGCGCTTCTGGAGTAACACTTGTATTTACACAGATTCCTGGTAAGGTAAAAGAAAATCTCAAGCTTGAGCAATTTGGTGCATATAAACAAGTATCCCAAAAAGGTAAGGGCGGCTACACATTCTTTACTACGGATGAGCCGCAGGTTATGGCCTACACTTTAAAAAATAGCGGTAATGTAACTGAAGCTCCGGCCGGCAGCATTACGGTTCGCAATCTTTTTGGTCAAGAGCGTACAATTGGTGACGTGAACCCGAATAGCTCACTTGCACTAATTGGACAGACGCGCACATTTACGAGTTGCATTCAGCTTGAATCGGAAGAAGTAGAATTTAGTGGCACTAAGACGAAAGCTCACAAGTGCGTATCTCCCGGTCTGTGGCCAGGATTCTATACGGCAACACTCGATCTATACTATGGGCAGAATGGTAATACAACTCATGAGGTCAAAGGTACTACATCATTCCTTTACCTGCCTTGGTGGTTCATCCTCATCGCGCTCATTGTGATTCTCGCTGCTTCATACTACATCTGGAAGCTCTACAATATGATCCGTGCTAAGTTTGGCATCAAGCCTCGCAGCTCATCGCGCCGCCGCCGATAAGATAGCCTGATGTCACATGATCTTTGCAAGCATCATGCTGGCACGGTACAATAACCATAAGTATGAAATACGGAACTTACTCGAGTATGCGATATGCGCTTGTTGGAATCATTACGGCGATTCTTCTCGCGCTATTCATGGCCGTCCCATCAACGCGTGCAATTACTCCACTGCCTACCCCTGATCCAAAGCCAGGCTCATACGGTCTTGAGGCAGTGAAAACCAAAGCCCCGCCACAGCGCGGAGCGACTATTACGATACCTGGTAATGGATCATCATTCAGTACATCACCAACTACTGTGAGCGGCACTTGCCCGACCGATTTACTTGTGCAGGTTTATAACAACGGGGTGATGGTAGGGGCGGTCATGTGTCGTGGCGGTAGCTTTAGCTTGCAGGTAAGTCTTTTTCCGGGAACGAACGAGCTTAGCGCTCTGGTGTTTGACGAGCTTGGGCAGGAAGGTCCAAAATCAAATACCGTTACTGTCACGTATAGAGATGCCGATTTCATAGCGTTTGGTCAGGCATTAACGCTTACTAGCTCGTATGGTCGCCGCTCTGCACCTGCGGGAAATAATCTTAGTTGGCCGCTACAGCTATCGGGTGGTGTGGGGCCGTATGCTTTTAGTATTGATTGGGGCGATGGTAGCCAACCTGAACTAAAGAGCCAGGCGCTTTCGGGCGTTGTGACTATCAACCATGTATATAAGAAGGCCGGTATTTACGTTATTAATGTGCGTGTTACCGACTCAAAAGGCATGACTGCGTTTATTCAGCTGATTGCAGTTTCAAATGGTGAGGTAAGCGGGGCTCCACAAAAGCAAGCAGAGGAAAAAACTGCCACGGCCACTCCTGCGATTCTTTGGGCGCCGACAATTATCTTACTGGTATTATTACTACCAACTTACTGGCTTGGTCGGCGAAGCATGCTGGTTTCTATCCGTAATAAGATGCTCAAAGAACGTGATAGCTACCAACAAAACAGCAAGTAGTGACTACCTGTGGAAAACTCCTCTAACGAATAGTTGACAAGCATAAGCACTGCTGTGATATAATCAACGTGTCAACGGACAAAATAAATACAATCTTTAAAAAGAGGTATAAAGGAGAAGAGGGGAATGGGTTCCTTTAAATTAGCATTTCAACGGCAGTATCGCTATATTGTAGCGGCTGCAGCATTGCTTTTGGCGGTAGTAATGCCGGCAATAGTATCAGCTGCTCAGGTAACTGAGCGATCAATCGCACTTAGCAATTCATCTGCAGATATGGATGGAGTGTCGTATAAGTTAAAGTTCAAGGCAGCAGGGGCAGCAGAAGCATTTGTTGTCGAGTTCTGTAGCAATAGTCCAGTGATTGGACAAGAGTGTACTCCACCAGTGGGTATGGATGCTTCAAATGCAGCCACGTCAACAACTGATTATGCGGTTGTGGGCGGCTCAACTACCGCCAACAAGATTACAGCAACCAAAACAATTGCTGCAAACGATGATGTGGAAGTTGATTTCACCGGTATCAATAACCCGACAAATGCCGGCGCACTATATGCACGTATTGTGACATATACTCCGGCAGTAAACGCGAATAGCTATGTATCGGATAATCTTGGTACGGGAGTGGTGGATCAAGGTAGTGTTGCGCTTTATATTACCAACACGGTTGGCGTGTCAGGTTCAGTGCTTGAGTCGCTTACGTTCTGCGTTGCTGGCGATAAGGGCACAGTAAAAACCAATGATGGTATTAGTGCAAACTGTGGTGATGCAGCCGTAAATACGCCGACACTTACTCTTGGTGAGCAAACCGGTGATACGGTAGCGCTCGTGCCAACAGCAACAAGCCAGGGCAATATCTTCGCACAAATCTCTACAAATGCGGCAAATGGGGCAGTGATTCGCCTGAAGAGCAACGCAGCAAACTGTGGCGGACTTCTTAGGGCGGGTGCACTCGACAAATGTGATATCAAGCCATCATCAGACGGTATCGTTGACGGTGATGCAGAGTTTGGCGTTAAGGTTGCTGCAGCAACCGACCCAACCGGACCTGGAATTACACCGAGCGGTGTGTTCCAGCCTGCTGCCGGCTCGGTGTATAACGGCACAGACTTCTTGATGCATTATCTAGATAACACAACAGGAGTTACTGGTATCTATGGTGATCCAATCCTGGATACAAATAACAAGCCTGCAAGTAACAAGAATATGAAGCTGACCTTCGGTGCACGTATCAATAACGATACTCCGGCTGGTCTCTACTCGGCAGACCTTAGCTTGATTGCTACTGGTAAGTTCTAGCCAGCGTCTACCTTCATACATAACACCCCGGAATGTCTCGGGGTGTTATTTTTGTTTGCAGACATAAGCATATCTGCTATGATTGAGAAAACGGGGTAAAAAGGAGAAATAACGTGTTGGTAGAACGACGTTTTCATATGAATGTTCGCTGGAGTATGGCTCTAGCGGCAGTAATGGTTTTGTTTGTGATGTTTGGTGCATCGACGGCATCGGCAAAGACGGCGAATACTATTAAGGTCTCTCCGGTACGTACTGATATTCAGATCGCTCCGGGCAAGAGCAAGACCGTACCGATCACTATTACCAACCTGACTAATTCGCCAATTACTGTGCATCCAGCACAGAACGACTTTGTGGCAGGTGATGAAAGTGGGTCGCCGGCTTTGATTCTCGATGAGAACAAAGAGGCGCCTACACATAGTCTGAAACGCTTTATGAAGCCACTTGAGGATGTGACGATCCCGGCGACACAAGCAAAAACTATTCAGGTGCAGATCAACGTGCCAGCAAATGCGCAGGCAGGTGGCTATTTTGGGGCAATTCGTTTTGCACCAACCAGTCCAGACGGGGGCGGTCAGGTAAACCTTGCACCAAGTGTTGCATCGTTGATCCTACTAACGGTGCCTGGCGATTTGGTGGAAGATCTTGAGCTAACAAACTTTAATGTGCAGCAAGACGGTCGTTCAAACGGTCTGTTTGTAACACCTAAGAACTTGGAAGCGTCAGCGCGTTTCAAGAGCCTTGGCAATGTACAAGTGGGGCCGTTTGGCAAAGTATCGGTCAAGCAGGGCAACAAAGTAGTGTACGAAGCCGACTTCAACATCCGTACGCCGCGCGACATGGTGCTCCCCGACAGTGCACGTCGCTGGTCGGTACCTTTGAAGAACATTGGTGATTTTGGACGTTACACAGTTGTGGCAACATTTACGTACGGCAAAGAGAACAAGACTATTGAAATTGAAAAATCATTCTGGGTAGTTCCGCAGTACGTCTTTATTATCGCTATTATATTAATCATTGCACTGATTGGCGGAATCGTCTTTGGCGTACTTTATTTCCGTAAACGCCGTGCTCGCCGCTCACGCAAATACGGCGTTCATCACCGTAGGTAACTATGCTTCAGTATCTTGCTTCGCGCGAAGACAATACGATTGCCGATGCCGGTAAATTTGCAAAGTTTGGTTGGGTACGATCTGAGCGGCCGACTGACGATGAAAAAGCAATTCTCATTGAACTTGCCATTGATTCTGACATTTTAGCAGATGCGCTTGATCCGCATGAGGTGCCGCGTGTCGAGCTAGAAGACGGCTGGACGTATTTTATTACTCGCTTGCCTGATACCGATGATGAGTTCAATGATTTCACAACCCCAATTCTTTTTGCACTTGGAAATGATGTAACAGTTACGGTAAGTAGAGATAGTTTGGGCCGCTTATGGCAGCCATTTATTGACAAAACGCGGACTGATACTAAACAGCAAACGACGCTGCTCATGCTCATGATTGATTCAATCATTGTGCAGTACCAGCGTCGGGTTGCGACAATTAACCGACAAATGCGTGCAGCAACTAGCGACGTGAGAAACCTCCAGTCAAAAGATATTGCTACATTGTCGGAGTACGAGCGAAAGCTCAATGATTATCTTGATGCAATCATTCCTACCAATACCGCGGTCGAAAAACTACTAAGTGGAAAGTTGCTTCGACTACGCGAGGACGATAAAGACATGGTCGAGGATCTTTCGATCGATCTTGAGCAGCTGATCGCTCGATGTAAATCTTTGCTTCGTACCATTACAAATGTCCGCGATAGTTACCGTGCGGTAATGGATACGAGATTAAACGAGACAATCCGACTACTCACAGTTATTACACTGGCTCTGACAATTCCCACAATGCTTGCTGGTCTATTTGGCATGAATGTACCCGTGCCGTTTAGCCAGAGTGATGGGGCCTTTTGGGGAATTGTCTTGGTGAGTGTAGCGTGTGCGCTTGTGTTTAGTTTCTACTTTTTACGTAAGCGCTAGGGCTTAGTAAATAAAACCGCCGAATGTGCCAGGACTAACCGTACGCTTATTATAGTTGCCGGCTTGGTAATTCCATCCCATTTCTGAGACAACGTAGCTACCATCTTTGTTGACACTTTCAACATAGGCAACGTGGCCGTTAGTGACTGCTACTGCACCGGCACGTGGGGTTGAGCCAGTTTGCTTACCTTCTGCTGCTGCAGCACCCATCCAGCTCATACCAGCATTACCGTAGATACGTACATCTGGGCGTTTGCTATGCACATAGTCTGTGCACCACATGCCATTGCCAACGTAGTAGCTGCTCGAATTTACAGGTGCCGTAGTGTATTGCTGAGTAGTGTAGGTTGCTGCCGCAACTGGTGTAGCTGCTGCTTGCGCTTCATAGGCTGAGAAGCGATCTTCGAGCTTCTCTTCATTGGTTGGGACGCGTAGGCGATTACCAACATCAATCATGTCTGGATTGACGATGTCCTTGTTTGCGTTAAAAAGTCGTGTATACGTAGTTTTGTACGTATCGGCGATTGACGAAAGTGTATCACCTGCTTTGACAGTGATTACAATTTCTTTTTCCTCTTTAGGTTTGTTTGTTGCCTCTGTTTTGGCCGAGGCCGAGTCGGCTCCGAAGAGCACAAGTGTACTCATGGCGCCAAGCGCCACCAGTAGTGATAGACGTTTCATATTCCTCCTTATGTTCCGCCTTCGCAGGGTCGTCTGATATTTATACGAAAGCGTGTGTGAGTTTTGCACATATGCGATGTGTAAAAAACACAAAGACAATCCTATCGATTGTGGGTGGGGCAGTCAATCATATTACCCGGATAATGCAAGTTTATTGGGGTAGATTTATGTTTTAGAATTAACAACGAATTAAAAATAGTGGCATATTGCTTGTGCATCACACTAGACAAAAACATACTTGACATACTTTTCATACCTAGCATATAATAAATACATGCATAACAAACTTCATGGCAAAAAGCTCTATGGGACAGCGACTGTTGGCACAAAAGGCCAGATCGTTATTCCTGCTGATGCCAGAGAAGAGCTGGGTATCGCACCGGGCGACAAATTATATATTGCCGGGTCACCTGAGAAGAAGGTCTTTTTCTGCCTAAAGGAAGAACAGCTGCGTATGTTAATTGAACAATTAACGAATGACGCTGAAGCTGCAAGCGAACTCATTAATAACACTAAATAAAGGAATATAGAATGCATCACCATCTTAGCCTTCGTGGCAAGTTAGTTATTATGCTGTCAGTTATGGCCAGCCTATTTTTGGTTGCACTTGATCAGACGATTATCTCGACAGCATTAGGGAAGATCGTTGAAGATTTCCATGCGTTTGATTCACTGAGTTGGATCGTCACCGCATATCTTCTTACAACAACTGTTACTGTGCCAATCGCTGGTAAACTGTCAGACTTGTTTGGACGTCGTTTACTGCTACTTATTGGTGTCAGTGTGTTTGCGCTTGGATCGCTTGCAAGCGGTATGGCTGGCGATGTAAACGGATTAATTATTGCTCGCGCTGTCCAGGGTATTGGTGGCGGTATTATTACGGCCAATGCCTTTACGATTATTGGTGACCTTTTTGCAGCGCGTGAGCGAGGCCGATGGCAGGGACTCTTTGGGGCGGTATTCGGCCTCAGCTCAGTGGTTGGCCCACTGCTTGGCGGCTGGCTCACAGATGGTCACGGCCTCTTTGGTATTACAACTGACTGGCGCTGGACGTTCTATATTAATGTGCCTGTAGCAATCGTTGCCTTTATATTGATTGCTATCTATTGTCCACCGCTTCGTCATGATAAGAAGCCGCGCATTGACTATTCTGGTGCCGCACTGCTTACTGTAGCGCTCGCAACGCTTGTGCTTGCTGTTGACAACACTGAAATGATTTTTAAGGACTTTCTTGATGCAAGTGGTTGGTCACTTGGTACACTTCGTGTTGTAATGTTCAGTATTGTGGCGCTCGCAACCGCAGGGTTTATATGGATGGAGCGACGAGCTAAAGAGCCAATCTTGCCACTCAGTTTCTTCAAAAACCGTAACTTCGTGCTGATTATGGGTATTGCCACACTGTTTGGTTCAGCATTTATGGGCGCAATCCTCTACCTTACACAGTTTAACCAGCAAGTATTTGGTGCAACACCAACTGAATCAGGGCTGATGTTGCTGCCAATGATCGCTGGTCTTATGACAAGCTCAATCACATCTGGCCGAATTATTTCAAAGACTGGTCGTTACAAGATCTTCATGCAAGTTGGTATTGTTATTGCGACAATCATGATTGGACTGCTCACAACACTCACACCAGAAAGTGAATACATTTACGAAGCGGTGATTATGTTCATCCTTGGACTTGGCCTTGGTGTGGTGATGCCTGTAATGAACCTCGCAGTACAAAATGAGTTCAAGCAGCATGACATTGGTGTCGCCACTAGCTCAAGCCAGCTATTTAGAAGCCTTGGCTCAACAGTTGGAATCGCAATCTTTGGTGCACTGCTTACCTCAGGAATTACAGCACATATTGGCACGAATATGACTGAGAGCGATTCGTACGTTAAGACACTTGCAAGCAGTCCGGCAGCAAAGCAAATCGGTGATCTTAATGATTCAAACACGCTCCTCAATCTGAACATGCCTGACACTAAGCAGAAAATTACTGATGAGTTTAAGAAGGGCACAAAAGATCTTCCAGCTCCAGCTAGAGAGCAAGCTGAAAAGACGTTCATGAGCAATCAGAATGAATTTGCAAGCAAGGTAACTCACGCGTTTAGCAACACATTGCAGCGTATCTTCCAGACATCAACGATTTTGATGCTTGGTGCAGCAATCCTCGTGTTTAGCATCAAGGAAAAACCACTTCATGCCGCAAAACCAGATGCGGCACCAGGTGTAGAGTAGACCTTCTCAATTCGCACATAAATTATATCCAGATAGTTTACTTCTAGGATACAATATACCTAGAATATGAATAGGGTATTTTACAGGGGACTATTGCTTGCAATTGCTGCTTGCAGTATCTTTATCGCAAGCAGCGTTTATGCTGACGTCGACAAACTCACTATTGATACGGGTTGCTCCAACCTTCCGTCGTACACAGGTGTACTTGAAGTAGGGAAGGGTAGCTATGATGTGTATATACGGCTTGCCAAGCGTGGAGAAAAGGCAAAGGTTACCGCATATACCCAAAAGCTATCTCAAGAGTACGGTATGTGCGACCAAGTTAGTACGGTTACTGCTACAGGTGATCAATGGACAAAGGCTGGCAGCGTAGGGGTTGATGAGTCGCAGAGCTACACTCTGCAGCTATCGTCGCAAGCACTTGCCAAAGTGCCAGATGCTAATCGCCCATCGGTTATGTTAGTGCCGCAGAGTCGTGAAACCTGTCAGCCCACTGATGAGTGCTACGTTACAATTGCGGGTGAAAAAGCCTACATACGGCCAGTCGGCACGTTGCTCAATCAAGATTCGCTCCATGCGATGATTGTTAAAGATATCGCAAGCGATACGGTAAAGACGGTACGGTACTATACCGACGGTGTACTTGCGTATACGACTCCTGATCTTCGGTCATTCGATGAGCGATATATTGAGTACGGTGGGCAGTCGCTAACACGCGTTATCGTATATAGCTCTGGACAGCAGGCGGTGATTGAGACAAAATCACCAATAACATTTCAGACTAACTTCGCTAGCTTCCTCTTTAGGGCTGCGCAGCGATATCCTAAAGCACTGTCGTTTCTAATTTGGTTGGGTGTTGCGTTGGTCGTATCGTTTGGACTATTACTTGTCGCACGTGCATTTAAACGTCGCCAAAACGACCGGATTCATCATGGATTTGCTCAGGAGCGTCAACTGAATACTATCGAGCGTATAGTGTATTTTGTGCAAGCGCAGCGTTTTATGAAATGGGTTCGCTTAGGGGCACTGGCAGGCTGTATGCTGGCGGGTGTAGGCGTTTTGATTGTTTTGGTAAGCAGCTATTTGTTGCAGATCATTAGTGTTGACGGGCATAGTATGGAGAAGACCTACTTTACCGGAAATAATGTACTTGTTAACAAGTTCCCTAAAACACTTTCGGCGCTCAATGGTCGTGAATATTTGCCAGAACGGGGCCAGGTAGTGATTGTCAGAGCATCGTTCGGCAATACGGTACTTTCAGGAGAGGATAATACGGGGCTTACATTGATTAAGCGTGTGATTGCACTTCCAAATGAACGAGTAGTCATTAAAGACGGTGAGCTGAAAGTCTTTAATGAGCGTCATCCAACAGGCTTTTCTCCCGACAAGGGAAGCGCCTGGGAAACGCAAATGACGCCGGATGAAAAAACAGAAAATATTGATATTCAACTGGGGCCAAGTGAGATATTTGTGAGTGGTGACAACCGCCCGGCATCGATAGACTCACGATTCAACGGACCAATTGCAACAAGAGAAATCATAGGGGTAGTTATCGCAAAACTGTAGCGATAATAACAATTCCGCGGTATACTGCTTATGAATGATTGCGCATTACGCTAAGCGCTCAGAGGGTGAGCAATTTGAAGAAACGTCTCCGTCACTAAAAAGTGGCGTGTGGGTGAATGCTACAAAAGTAGAGAAACCAGAGCTCGTGGAACTCGTAAAGAAGTATGAGCTTGATGAGAATATTCTGCGCGACGTGCACGACCGTGATGAGCTGCCGCGACTTGAGTTTTCTAATGAAGCGGCGTACATATTTTTACGCCTTCCTCACCTTGCCCGCTCGGGACGCGTTGGGGCATTGCCACTACTTTGTATTGTGAAGGACCATCAGTTTTTTACGATTTCAGTGGCTGAGACGATATCGCTAGACCTAGTGATGGATTCGACCATTCCGAAGACAACAGGTGATACACATGCATTGCTGCTTGGCGTGATTGCAAGTTGCATTGCTGAGTTTGAAGAGCTGATTACTCACACAGCTCGGAGCATTACCGATACAGCAAATCGCCTTAAAACACATGAAGTAACCAATCATGATTTTATTCACTTTGTGACCGTCGAGGACAATCTTAATGCGTGCAAAATGAACCTCGAAAGTACACTTACAATGGTCATGCGTCTTCGTGACAATACCCGTGATTTTTTGATTGATACAGACTTTGAAGCACTAGACGATATCGTGCTACATATTCAGCAGCTGCTCGCGGCAATAACATCACATACGCAATCGGTAACAAGTATTCGCAATGCCTACAGTACTATCGCAAACAACAAGCTCAATCAGCGTATGAAGACGCTGACGATTCTGACAGTGCTCATTACGCTGCCAAACGTTGTGTATGGCATGTATGGTATGAATGTGACTTTGCCGTTTGAAAAAGAACCGTGGGCATACGCGGGGATTGTTGTCGTAACGATCATGTTGACTGCTTTGGTATTCCTTATTGCAAAGGCAAGAGGCTACTTTAAGTAAAACCACCCCTGCTAGAAATGGCATATGCTTGACTCTCCATGCAGGAACGATTACGATGGTATTTGTGTTTTCCGGCGTAAACACCAAAATTACTAACATTTACTAGT
>JASLCR010000079.1 GCA_030145955.1 Candidatus Saccharimonadales bacterium | reverse complement strand
AAAAGATTAATCGTTTACTGGGTGATGGCGGGGTGATTGATCATGATATGCTACGCGATCACACTATTATTCTTGTTTCTGATGGAATTGATAGTGGAGCAGCAATTGATGTGGCGCTGGATTTTTTGAAGCCAATTCGAATAGACCGCCTAGTAGTTGCGGCACCGCTTGCCACAGTGCCAGCGGTTGATAAACTTCATGTGTTGGCTGATGAGTTGCATATCTTGGATGTAAAAGAGAACTTCATGGGCATTGATCATTACTATGACGACAATCAGATACCGACGCATGAGGAAACGATTGCAAAAATTAATGAAATTGTGCTGAATTGGCGCTAACTTTTCGAATTTTGTGGGCTTTGGGGCTTGAGGACTGTTGTAAGATTGTGCTATGATAAAAGGAACGAACAGCAACAGGGCTTAGTCAGAGGGAGAGTATGTTAGACGTTTTTATCACTAGCCGAGTGCGCCGCAAAATTGTCGTGGTGTATGCAAAATATCCAGATTTTCACACGCATGTACGTGGACTCGCTAAGCTGATAAAAGAAGATCCGGGCAATATTCAGCGCGAGCTTAAGAAGCTTGAAAAAGTTGGTTTTCTCTCAAGTGAGAAGCAGGGAAATACCAAGATTTACTCAACTAACAAGCAATTCCCAATCTTTAAAGAGCTCCAGAGTATTGTCATCAAGAGTCAGCAGCACCAGTCGAACCGCGGCAAGCGAACTACTGATGTGCAGCCGGCATAATGACCGATATTTTTTCGCAGATTCTTAAGAAAAGAGGCCTCGATACGCCCCAGAAGCGCGAGGCTTTCTTAAATCCAAGTTATGACGGAAGACACGATCCGTTTCTTTTGCCAGACATGGCTCAGGCGGTTGATCGGATTGTGGAAGCTTACGAAAAACAAGAAAAAATTACCATCTATGGTGACTATGACATTGATGGATTAACTGCAACAACAATTCTGTTGGATGCATTTGCGAGTTTTGGGCTAAAGAACGTCGATGCATTTATTCCAAATCGTTTTGTCGAGGGGTATGGGCTGACGGTCGATGCGATTGAGCGGATTGCAAAGACCGGTGCGAAGCTTATTGTGACCGTGGATTGTGGTAGTTTGAGCGAAAAAGAGATTATTCGAGCAGCTGAGCTAGGTGTTGATGTAATTGTGACTGACCATCACAACGTTGCTCCCACGCAGCCTCCGGCAGTCGCGGTGATTAATCCAAAGCGACTTCTCCAAGGCTATCCGGATGAGTATGAAAATCTTATCTTGAAAGATGGCTCGAAAAAATCAGGAGAAATATATCCATTTCTTGATCTGGCAGGGTGTGGTGTGGCGTTTAAACTGGTGCAGGCACTACAAACGCGATTAAAGGGACTTGAAGACGGGCAAGAGAAGTGGTTGCTTGATCTTGTGGCGCTCGGAACGGTGTGCGATGTGGTGACATTGGTGGATGAAAATAGAGCGAATGTATATTGGGGATTGAAGGTGCTCGATAAAACGAGACGTCCTGGGCTGAAGGCGCTCATGGCAGTCAGTAAAGTAGAGCCAGGGAAGGTGAACGCACGGAGTCTTGGCTTTGGTTTGGGGCCACGCATGAATGCAGCAGGACGGCTTGAGACGGCACAAATCGCGCTTGATATGTTAGTCGCGCGTGATCCTATGGTGGCATTTGAAAAAGCTCAGGAGCTCGATGCACTTAATACTGCCAGGCGTGCAGATCAGGATAAAATCTACAAGGCAGCAATAGTGCAGGCGGAGCAACATGCGGACGATTCGGTATTGGTCGTGAGTGCACCGGAATGGAATCATGGCATTGTAGGCATTGTGGCAGCAAAACTTCTTGAAAAGTATAAAAAACCAACGTTCGTGTTACAGGAAATGGGTGATGAAGCAAAGGGTAGCGCGCGTAGCTATGGTGACTTCTCGGCTGCGGATGCGATTCGTAGTGCTGACGATATCATCACAAAAGGCGGCGGGCATAGGGCGGCGGCGGGTGTCTCATTGCCGACAAAAAATATTCAAGCTTTTCGTGAGAGAGTAAATAAGTTTTACAAAGAACAAGGCTTCAATCTTGCCAACGAGCAGAGCAAGCTCTTGCCAGAAGCAGACGTACTGGCGGATATTGATCATGTGGGTGAGGAATTGGTAGAGCAGATCGCGGCACTTGAACCATTCGGTAATGGTAATCCGCAGCCAATCTTACGTTCTGAAAACTTGATCGTGTTGCATGTGCGGCGCATGGGTGCGGACGGACAACATGTAAAGATCGAAACACGTAGTCAAAATGGTGTAATTTTGCAATTTCTTGCTTTCAATGCACCGGATCATTTCTTTGTCGAGCCAAGCGCTGAGATATCAGTGTGGTACCAACCAGATATTAATGAGTGGCAGGGGCGACGGAGCGTAGAAGGTCGCTTACTCCATCTCGTGGCTACCCAGGCATCTGAGGAAACATTTTGACGATGTGTTGTAAATCTACTTTCTATCTGTTACAATAGCTAACGATATGGTACAAGTAACACGTAAAGACGAACGAGAGGCGAACGAGAACATTATCCGTCGCTTCAACCGAAAGGTGCTTCAGAGCGGTGTGCTTTCGACTGCGAAAGCGAGCCAGCGCTTTTCAAAGCCTATTAGCAAAGTGGAGCGCCGTAAAAAAGCGATTATCCGCCGTGCTCGTAAGGCTGACAAATTAGCAAAGATGCGCCTCGGAGTACGCTAGGCCAATGGGTCTTTCGACTCAAATCCAAGACGATATGAAAGCCGCCCTTTTAGGCGGCAATCGTTTTGAGGGGGATGTATTACGTAATCTTAAGGCTGCAATCTTGAATGAGGAGGTTGCCCTGGGGAAGCGTGAGACTGGTCTCGATGACAGCGAAGTAGAGAAAATTATTGCTCGCGAAGTAAAAAAACGCCGCGAATCGATTAATCTCTATGAAAAAAATGGTCGTCCAGAACTTGCTGAAGATGAGAAAAAAGAAGTGGCGGTACTTGAAAAGTATTTGCCTCGTCAACTAGCCGAAGATGAAGTGCGCGCGCTTGTTGATGAAACTATCGCAGCTACTGGTGCAGCCGGTCCGCAGGCGATGGGACAGGTGATCGGTGCCATCAAGGCAAAAGCTGGCAATACTGTTGACGGTGCAATGCTGGCTAAAATCGTCAAAGAACAACTAACAAAATAGGGGAACAAGAAGAGTGATTTTATTTTTCGGGCCAACTGGTGCCGGTAAAAGTATGCAGGGGCAAATGTTGGCTGTACGTCAGGGTTGGAAATGGCTTTCGACTGGTGAGATGCTACGAAATAGCAAAGATCCTGAAGTAATTGAAGTGCTGAAGTCTGGCGAACTAGTGAGCGACGAGCTGACGTATGAAGTATTTGATGAGGCTATTAAAGATGCTAAAACAAAGAACTACGAAAAGATTATTGTAGATGGATTTCCACGTACAAAGGTCCAGGCGGAATGGCTGGCAGACTACATGGAAGAAAATGGCGAAACGATTGATGTAGTTGTTGCACTTGAGGTTCCTGAGAGTGAGATTATGAAACGCCTTGAGAAGCGTGGACGTATGGAAGATACGCCAGAGACAATCGCAAAGCGTATGAATATTTATCGTCAGAAGATGTACCCAGTGCTTGGTACATTTGCCGAAGATGGTATCAAGATTGTGCATCTTGATGGTACTGGCACAGCCGGTGAAGTACACGATCGAATTTATGCTGAGGTAGTCGGGGATGCAGCCGCCTAAGACCGACGCCCAGATTCAGGCGATGCGCGAGGGCGGTAAGATTCTCGGAGGAATTTTGTCTGATGTGAAGTCGTACGTAAAGCCAGGTATGACTGGACTTGAAGTTGATGCATGGGTAGCTCGTGAGATTGTTGCTCGCGGAGCGGAAGCGACATATAAGACAAAAGAGGTTGGCTTCCCAAATGTGATTTGTATCTCAAAAAATGATGAGATAGTGCATGGCGTGCCGACTGACGAGCCGTTTGAATTGGGCGATATTGTGAGTTTTGATCTAGTGATTACCTACAAAGGCATGAAGACTGACTCTGCGGTGACGATGGTAATTGGTGGGGAGCCAAAAGGCGCCGTGAAGCATTTGCTGCAGGCTACAGAGCGAAGCTTATATGCTGGTATTGATGCGATTAAGGGTGACGGGACGCGTATTGGTGACATTGCGGCAGCGATTGAGAAAGTTCTTGCTAGTGCAAATCTGGGTATTATTCGCGAGCTCGTAGGGCATGGCGTAGGGCAGGAAATGCACATGCCACCAGAGATTCCAAACTACGGCATGGCGGGTACTGGTGGGGTGCTAAAAGCTGGTGACACGATCGCGATTGAGCCAATGGCAACACTTGGTGGTGAAAAGATTAATGCAAATCATCCTGATGGCTGGACAATATCGACACGTGATGGCAGTATGTCGGCACACTTTGAACATACGGTGCTTATCACTGAAGATGGTGCTGAAATTTTGACCATTTCATAGAAATCAGGCTATAATCAAGCGTATGCAAGATAATTCTCGATATGCAGTAGGCATCGACATAGGAACGACGACGGTTCGTTGTGTTGTGGGTCATATAGACGGCGCGACTGGTACACCGACGATTGTAGGTGTTGGTAAAGTGCCAAACAAGGGTATGCGAAAGGGCGTTGTAGCAAATCTTAATGGCCCGGCAGCGGCGATTGATGATGCGCTTGGTGAGGCTGAACGAATGAGCGGCTACCAGGTGAATGGTGCAGCGGTGAGTATTAATGGTCAGCATATTCTTAGTACAAAAGCTGACGGCATGATCGCGGTTGGTGCGATGGATCATGAGATTAATCATGATGATATTGCACGACTTGAAGAGGTAGCGACCACTGGTAAGATCCCGGCAAATCGTGAAATTGTCGAGGTGGTGCCACATAGCTATCGGCTTGATGGACAGGACAACATCAAAGATCCGATTGGTATGACAGGCACGCGACTTGAGATTAATGCCAATGTTATTTCGGTGTTAGCACCTTATCTTCATAATCTGCAAAAGGCGGCCGATATGGCAAAAGTTGACGCGCATACGATTGTACCGAGTGTTCTCGCGAGTGCGAAATCTGTACTTTCTGAAACCCAGCTTGAAAACGGCGTTGCAGTAATTGATATGGGTGGCGCAACAACAAGTGTTGCGGTATTTGAAGAAGGCGACTTACAGTACGTGGGTGTGATTTCTATGGGTGGTGCGAATATTACTAACGATCTTGCGATTGGGCTTAAGACCGACCCTGAGATTGCAGAAAAGGTGAAACTTGCTCATGCAGATGCCGGTACTCGTGACAGTCATTCGGGAGTAACCCTGAAGGAAGAGGGGCAGACCTATAGCTTTGATCTTGGGGAAATTGATGAAATTATTGATGCCAGGCTTGAAGAAATTTTTGAAGCAGTTCAGAAAGAGCTGAAAAAAGCAGGGCGAGCAGGGCGCTTGCCGAGCGGTGTAGTGCTGACCGGTGGCACAGCAAATATCAAACATCTTGCCGACTACGCCAAAGCTAAGCTGGGTGTAGCCGCACGTATTGGAAAAAATAACGGTTACGGCGGAGTATCTGAAGATGCTGAAAAGCCAGAATTTGCGACCGCAGTTGGCCTGATGATGATTGATGCAGAGGGTGTTTTGCCTGCACAAAAAAGTGGCTCATCGGGTGCTAAGTTCAGTGGTAAGCAGGCTAAAGCTGGTATTGAAAAAGCCGGTGGCTTTTTATCAAAATTGCTTGGCCGTTTTAAAGTTTAATTTTTGTATTCAACGATGATATACTAGAATGAGTAACTTTTTTGTATAGTCAGAAGCGAGGGGGAGATCACCAATGCCTGAAGTAAAACCAAGTGAAATTCAAAGCTTTGCAAGCATCAAAGTAGTTGGTGTTGGTGGTGCGGGCGGCTCTGCGGTTAATCGTATGAAGGATGCAGGCCTGCAAGGCGTGCAGTTTATTGCAATGAATACAGACGCTCAAGCGCTTCATAATTCAAAAGCAGACGTTAAGATCCATCTAGGCAAACAAACGACCAATGGTCTTGGGGCTGGTGCTGATCCATCAAAGGGTCAGGAAGCGGCCGAGGAGAGCCGTGAAGATATCAAGCAGGCGCTTGCAGGCGCAGATATGGTATTTGTGACGATCGGTGCCGGTGGTGGTACCGGATCGGGTGCTGGCCATGTCGTGGCAGACATTGCGCGTGAGCTCGGTATCCTAGTAGTTGGTGTTGCCACAAAGCCATTCAGCTTCGAAGGTGAAAAGCGCCGTCAGAACGCAGAGTGGGCAGTTGCTCAGCTTGGCCGTCAGGTTGATACGCTAATCACGATTCCAAATGACCGTCTGCTGCAGACAATTGATCGTCGTACACCACTTCTTGAGACCTTTAAGATCGCCGATGACGTACTGCGCCAAGGTGTGCAGGGTATCTCAGAACTAATCACTGAGCACGGCCTCATCAACCTCGACTTTGCAGACGTGAAGGCGATTATGAGCAACGCTGGTTCAGCGCTTATGGGTATCGGTCGTGCAAGCGGCGAAGAACGCGCAGCGCAAGCAGCACAACAGGCGATTGAGAGCCCGCTTATTGAAGTCTCTATCGATGGCGCAAAGGGCGTATTGTTCAATGTTACTGGTGGCTACGACATGAGCATGTCAGAGATCCAGGAAGCAGCCGAGATTATTACCAGCGCAGTTTCTCCGGATGCAAATATTATCTTTGGTGCAACACTTAAGCCAGAAATGGAAGATGAGCTCGTAATTACTGTGATTGCTACAGGATTTGATAGTGAATTCTTCCACGAACAAGCAGAAAGTCTCGAGCAGCCTGGTGCTATGGTATCACCGACAACACAAACCGCTCACTCTTCAACAAGTAGCGAGGTAGCGGACGATGAAATCAGCTCGATGAACATGGATCTTGATCAAACAGAAGCAGCGGAACATTTTGCGAGCGAGACAACCACTGATATCTGGCAAGAACCTACCTCAAATGACGACGAAGAAGATGATACACCAGCGTTCCTTCGCCGC
>JASLCR010000063.1 GCA_030145955.1 Candidatus Saccharimonadales bacterium | reverse complement strand
ACGCAGCTAACGAAGATGCTATCATGGAACTCGTTGCAGCTCTTGACTCTTACGTACCAGAGCCAGCTCGTGACATGGACAAAGACTTCCTTATGCCAATTGAGGACGTATTCTCAATTAAGGGTCGTGGTACGGTAGCAACTGGTCGTATCGAGCAGGGTGTTATCAAGCTTAACGACGAAGTTGAAATCGTTGGTGTTCGTGACACACAGAAATCTGTTGTGACTGGTATCGAAGCGTTCAAGAAGAACCTCGACCAAGGTCAAGCAGGTGACAACGCTGGTCTCCTTCTCCGAGGTATCGAGCGTGAGCAGATCGAGCGTGGTCAGGTTATCGCTAAGCCAGGTTCAATCACTCCACACACTGAGTTTGACGCTGAAGTATATATCCTTAAGAAGGAAGAAGGCGGTCGCCACACTCCATTCGCTAAGGGTTACAAGCCACAGTTCTACTTCCGTACTACGGACGTTACTGGTGAGGTTGAACTTCCAGCTGACAAAGAAATGGTTATGCCAGGTGACACACTTACCTTTAAGGTAAAGCTTCTCGCTCCTATCGCTATGGAGCAGGGTCTTAACTTCGCTATCCGCGAAGGTGGTAAGACTGTTGGTGCTGGTGTTGTAACAAAGATTACTAAGTAATCTATATACACCTTAGAAAAGACGGCTCCTCGGGGGCCGTTTTTCTTATCTTGTGAATTTCTGCCATCTATAGCATACTATTGAAATATGAAACGAAGAGACGGACTCCATCTGACTGATGGTGGATATAAAGATACGCTTGTTGATGCTATCGATCAGACATCAACACGCTTGCTGCTAGAAGCAATGAATGTGGATCATATTGGTGATATGCACGATATACTTGAAGCAACGATGCGTGCCAGGAGAAGAGGAGCAGAGGTGTTGCTGGTGTATGATGGGTATTCATACCCAACCGCACTACTTAAGTATGGCCCACGCAGTACATATGAACTAAAGAATCGACTTCGCGGTCTAGAGCAGGCTGGAGCATCGCTGCACAGGGTGGGGCGACTTGAGGTAAATCCATTTGCTGGCCGTCATCATGCCAAGGCAGTCGTGGCGGACAATACAGTCTTTATCGGCGGTGGAGCAAATCTAACGCATGATACTTTCGAAACAAAAGATTTTATGCTGCGATTTGAATCTGAAGCACTTGCCGATACGCTCTTCGCCGATTTGCCTCGGTCTGCACGTGAAAGAATTGCTGATGATACACTATACGCTCACAATGGCGATGAACTTCTGCTCGATAGCGGACTAAAAGGCTCGTCGATTATATATGACAGAGTATGTGACCTGGCGGATAAAGCGGAGAAGGTATGGCTGGTCTCAAAGCTTGCCCCCGATGGTCGATTACTTAAAATTATTTCAGGTAAAGAGTCGCAGCTTTGGTATAACACACTAGCATCGGCTAGCTTCTTTGATAGTATTGCGATCTCTATCGATCAAAATCGACAAAATCTCGATAATCTCTACTCTGGTGAGCAAGAAATACATGCTAAGTTCTGCGTATTTGAGATGCAGGATGGTGCGTACGAGGTCGTTACAGGATCACATAATTTTAACACGCGCGGCGTGAAGTTTGGCACGCAAGAGATCGCTCTTCATAGCAAAGATCAGTTACTTGCGAAAGAACTTATTAATTTTGCTAATGACCTCTCTAGGGAGCGATAAACCGACCGAGTACGGGAGCTGCTTTACCAGTCGTTCCCTTTACGTACGACAAAAGTCGGAATTTTATCTTCGCCTGCAAAGGTTACTCCACTCGTCGTGTCAGGTGCGTAGCAGTTAAGAATTTTGGTTATCAAGTGCATAGCATCAGCACCTTCACACCAGCGCTCAAGCGGCTTGCTTGGCTGAAAAGTAAAGGTTTCACCTGCAGGCACCATATCTATTGCGTCTCGAAGTATACGTGCAACAGCACGTTGCTGCATCGTAGCTACAGATGATGGGGAACGGGTCCGTTCGTAAATCATAGACATATTATAGCATACTTTATTAAATAATGCAATCATATGCGAAACCCCGCCTAGCACGGAGGCCGGATGGGGCTTCGACGGGTTGGGCGGGGCTAGGGGAAAGAAATGTCAGACATAGTGAGGTAGATAACAAGTTGGTTGCCATCCACGACAGTAGGTTGGGCGAACAATGCACAACCTTGACAGTCTGCTCCCATGAGTCGGAAATGAAGAAGGCTCATGAACTGACGTCCCGGCTCATCTGCCCTGCTGGAGTCGTCAGAGATGTAACCGCAGCGCATTTTGTAGCGAACGTGGCTAGTAACGGTGCTCAGCGGAATGCTACTGAGTTGAAACTTCAGGTGTCTCTCGCCCATTCGGCATGCGGCAACTGCCTGTTCAACAACGACATCCGCGACTTCCTCGAGCGATGACACGTATTCAAATGTCAGCTCTTTGATGTTCGAAGGGAGTGGCATGGGATTCCTCTCAGGTACGATCATTGATATAGACCATCAATGTGTGAACAAATTATAGCATGAAGAGCGACTATGTCAATTTACAGTGCATACAAAACGTGGTAGACTTGTATTGTAATACAAATTTGCATCGACAACTCCGCTCCGGCGACGACTCAATTCCGCTTCGAGAGTAGAGGTTACGATGTCGCAAGTGTACCGCGTTAGCGTACGCATTCAAAAGGAGATTTTTCTCATGGCAGAAAAAGAAGCCGGACTTAAGATCCGTATCCGCCTTAAGGCATACGATCACAAAGTGATCGACCAATCAGCAAAGCAAATCATCGACACCGCGATTCGTACCGGTGCGTCAGTTGCCGGGCCAATTCCACTACCAACTCGCAAGAGTACGTTTACAGTGATCAAGAGCCCGCACGTTTATAAGACTGGGGGTGAGAGCTACGAAATGCGTGTACACAAGCGTCTTATCGACATCACAAACGCGTCTCCGAAGACTATTGATAGCCTACAGAACCTCAGCCTACCATCTGGTGTAGATGCTGAAATCCGTATGTAATCAAAACTTTGTGAAAATTAAATACCGCCTGCTTAAGGCGGTATTTCTATTGTGAGTAAATTCTATTACTTATTGCTTTTCTTATGATTAACATGATCGCTCGGGATCTCAAGTACAGCATTGTTTGATGTATCAATACTGTCGTAGATTGCTTGAATATCTGATTGAAGCTTCATGATCCAGGCGGTAAATGCTATCACAACGATGCCAAGGATAAGCCAATATACCGTCTCACGCGATGTGCTCGTTGTCATAAAAGGAGTCGTCTGCTTTGCAAGACGAAATGATTGTACGTTAGCAGCTTTTTTCGTGCGCACACGAGTGGAAGTGCTTGCCGCCTTAGGCGCTCGTGATCTTGCTGGAGCGGCTTTTTTCTTTGTTGCGGATGCGGTACGTGATTTGGTTGTAGTTTTCTTAGTAGCCATGCCATCAGTATACTACGGTGATAGCCAAATGCAATAATTTGCTTATGGTTTATGGTATGATGAATGTATATCTATGGCAGAAAAACAAAAAAAGCTACGATGGCGTA
>JASLCR010000010.1 GCA_030145955.1 Candidatus Saccharimonadales bacterium | reverse complement strand
GTTCGAGTTCCAGCACTTCGATCACATCTTGAGCGACCTGATCGCACCAGAGAGACTCATCAGGCATGAGCACTTCCTTCCAAATTTATTGAGGTGCAACTTCTACACCTCCTCAGCATGAGACAGCGGGAGAATTGCGAAGTTCTAACAGTATGGCATAGACTGACAGAAAGTCAATTATTACTGTATGACTTTTGCGATTTCTGGCACGAGGCGCTCGTCAAAGACGCTTGGGATGATTTCATCTGCTGATGGAGCTTCTACGAGCGAAGCAATGACTTCCGCTGCTGCGATTTTATGGTCGTCGGTAATCTTTTTGACCCCATTATCAAGCGCTCCGCGGAAGATGCCAGGGAAGGCGGTTGCGTTATTGACTTGGTTTGGAAAATCACTGCGACCGGTAGCGATGACGGCAGCACCAGCTGCTTTGGCTTCATCTGGCATAATCTCTGGCGTAGGATTCGAGAGAGCGAAGATGATTGGGTCTTTGGCCATTTTTTTTACCATATCCTGCGTGAGAAGGCCTGGCTTTGAGACGCCAATGAATACGTCGGCGCCAGCAACGGCATCATCAAGTGAGCCGGAGTGTGTTGTATCAAGATAAGGCAGTAGTGCTTTTTTCTCATCATTAAGATCGTCGCGTGAGTCGCCGATGATGCCGCGTGAGTCGACGGCAATAATCGAGCCCACTCCGTATTTGTGCAGCAGCTTCATGATGGCGGTACCAGCAGCACCGGCACCAATAGTAACAATCTTGCTTTCGCTTAGAGACTTTCCGGTGACTTTCATTGCATTGATAAGTCCGGCGAGTACAACAACGGCTGTACCGTGCTGGTCATCATGAAATACTGGGACATCAAGCTCTGCCTTCAGTCGCTCTTCAATCTCAAAACACTGAGGTGCGGCAATATCTTCAAGGTTAATTGCACCGAAGCTCGGTGCGATGGCTTTTACTGTAGCAACGATTTCATCTGGCGTATGGACATCAAGCGTGATTGGTACACTATCGATACCGGCGAAGTGCTTAAAAAGCAGTGCTTTGCCTTCCATGACTGGCATAGAGCCTTTTGGCCCGATATTACCAAGACCAAGTACGGCTGAGCCGTCAGAAATGACTGCTACAAGGTTGTTTGTCCAGGTGTATTCTGGGAGCTTTGACTCATCTTCAGCGATAGCTTTCGAAACTGCTGCAACGCCTGGAGTGTAGTAGGCGCTGAGTTTTGTTTTGTCGAGCTCAGATTCATCTCGGAGTCGGGTAGTGATTTTACCCTTATGGTTTTTATGGAGTTCGAGTGCAAGTTCGTCGTAGTTCATATATCTAGTATAGCACTCGCTGGTATGGTAATATAAAGCCACGAAAATGACGAGACAGCAAGAATCTACTGGAGATATGGGCCTATACTACACACCGAAAGGTCGGTGTGAGCATTTAATCCATGGCCCTGCATCCGAAGAGGAATGCTGGCGCGTTGCACGAGCACGATTGGCTGATATGGCATTTGCAGCGTCAGTGATGCAAATCGACAGTATGAGTCGTTATCGTGTCGGAAAGTACATCAAACGACAGAAAAGCACAGAAACCCTTTAAAATAATCAAATAATGTGCTACAATCTATATTTGATTGTCAATATAAATCTTAAGAGGTGAGAAAATGAGTTTTGCATTAATCCAGAAAGTAAACGACGAGCAGAAAAAACCTGCAGTTGTTGACGTGCGTAGCGGTGACACAGTACGTGTTCATCAGAAAATTAAAGAAGGCGCCAAAGAGCGTGTTCAGATCTTTGAAGGTGTAGTTATTCGCACCGACAACAAGAGCCAGCACACGAGCCGTATTACTGTGCGTAAGATCGCCAGCGGTGTTGGTGTAGAGAAGAGCTTCCTTCTTCACAGCCCAACAATCTTAAAGGTTGAAGTGGTTCGTCGTGCGAAAGTACGCCGTAACTTCCTTAGCTACCTTCGTGCACGTAGCGGTAAGAGCGCTCGCTTAACTGCAGTACAGTTTGACCGCGAAGCGGTAAACGATGTTCGTGACCTCGAAGCCGAAAAGGCCGAAGAAGAGGCGAAGGCCGCTGCCGCAGCTGAAGCTGAGGCAAAGCAGGCTGAAAAAGCCAAAGAAGAAGCAGAACTCAAAGCAAAACAAGACGCAGTTGAAGCAGCTCATAAAGAGAACGCGTAGATAACTCTTGAGACTATTAAACCCGGACTGCTTGGTCCGGGTTTTGCTATTATTAGAGTAACCTATGCAACTATTCCATATTATTTCTGTTGTTGTGCCACTAGCTATCGCTTTTATGTTGCCACGATATATAGATACTGTTGAGGCTAAAGCATTAAAGAATCGAGCTGTCCTCTACGGGGCGTGTTTACTGTTCTTTATCTCATGGTATCTGCCATCACCACTGATTGAGGGCAAAGATACTTCATTTGTGACGCATTTTATCGGTGGTGGAATGTTTTGTGCATTCCTTTTTCTCTATATCTATCGAGCTCTGAGACTGAAATGGTCGCTGCCAGTAAGGCTTGCGGCCGTATTTGCATTGGTCTCAAGCCTTGGTGTGGTGAATGAATTATTTGAGTTTACTCTAGTGAAGCTAAACATTGCCAACATCTTGCTGACTGATACATCGTG
This sequence comes from Candidatus Saccharimonadales bacterium, assembly GCA_030145955.1. GTDB lineage: Bacteria > Patescibacteriota > Saccharimonadia > Saccharimonadales > Saccharimonadaceae > JASLCR01. Next base: position 20,468 of record JASLCR010000010.1, on the reverse strand, counting down.
GGATTTGGTGGCAAATACGTCCGGGGCGCTTGCTGCATGGGTGGTAATTGAGGTGATCTGTCGTGATTCTTGGCATCGATGAAGTAGGCCGAGGTCCATGGGCTGGGCCGTTGGTGGTTGGCGCAGTCGTGCTTGGTGGAGAGCAAATTGAAGGCTTAACTGATAGTAAGAAACTATCTAAAAAGCGCCGAGAGGAATTAGCCGAGGAGATCTACCAGAAAGCATCAGGATTAGGGCTGGGCTGGGTGCATGCGCATGAGATTGATAAGATCGGCCTCTCTGATGCGCTGGTACTAGCAACGATCAGAGCAGTGAGCCAGGTGAATTGTGCATATAGCGAGATTATTATTGACGGGACAATCAACTTCCTTAAGGAAACGGGTAAGGGCCAATACGTAACGACGATGAAAAAGGCGGACTTGTTGGTGCCAAGTGTCTCTGCGGCATCGATCGTGGCGAAAGTTGCGAGGGATATTTATATGGATGAGCAGGATGCCTCGTATCCGGAATATGGGTTTAAATCGCACGTTGGCTATGGGACAGCGAAGCATCGAGCGGCGATTGATAAACACGGTGTAACTCCGCTGCATCGGCTGAGTTTTGCGCCGCTTGCAAAGTATAAAGAGGTGTCGGCCGCTAATTCTCAAAACGGCTTCGCACCGGGTTCTATAAGAGCCCCGGCGTCTGATAGAACTCGGGCTGCAGATGTTTTGAAGAATCAGCAACCGACAACTAAGCAGATCGGTGATAGAGCAGAGGAGGCAGTAGCAGAATACTTACGAAAGAACGGTCACGAAATTCTTGAGCGAAACTGGAAGACAAAGTTTTGCGAGATTGATATTGTAAGTCGAAAAGATGATACGGTTTATTTCACAGAGGTGAAATATCGTAAAAACGACGTAGCTGGCGGCGGTATGGCGGCAATTACACCAAAAAAATTGCGCCAAATGAAATTCGCAGCAGAATACTTCGCACTGAAGAATCAGCTCCAAGATTCAGATATGCAGCTTGCTATGGCTGATGTAGCTGGTGTTAACTTTGTTGTCAATCAATGGATTCTGATAGATGTGTAGCCGCTTACCTTCTATATTCTTCCAGAATCTAAAAATAGTAAATATTACTGTTCTTAGGTTCTGTCAGGAAGCCGTGCGAGTATATCGCACGGCCTCCTGGAGACGAGGGTGGTCAGCCGATGAACAGTCCGGCGCCGGTGGCGGGGCTGGGGGTCCAGCCGATCTCACCGGCGCTCTTGCCGAGCCGTTCGAGCGACGTTCGCTCCCGCTCGGCCTCGCTGGGCTGCAGGGAGATGCTCTCTCGCGACTCGGCGCAGTACCTCAGCTCGTCGGCCTCGGAGCCGTCGAAGCTGAACGTCACTCCGAGCCGCTCGACGCCAGATGCGCAGCTGATGCTACTGTTCATGCCGTCGAACCAGCCCGAGGCCACGTAGCGGTCGCGGAACGACAGGCTTTCGTCCTGCAGCTCCCAGCCGATCTCGGTCGAACCGCTCTCGAGGCATCGCAACGAAGTGCGCTTGCAGCTGCTGAGCAGCTCCATCGCTTCTTCCTTCGTGAGGGTCTTCATCTTGTTATCACCTTTCGGGTCGTCTCTAGCTTGCATGTGTTGCAAGCATCAGTCATATTATAGCAAAAAGCTTATGATATGTCAATATCTATAGGTTGTGAAGAGCAGTGTTTACTGCGTGGCTGTCACGCTCGATCAGTTCAACTCGTGCTTCAATCTCACCTATGCCAAGCTGGATCACGCGTTTTAGTGCTGGAATATTCATCTTTGGTGTAAAGAAAGCTTTGTAGTCTTCAAGTTGTTCTGCAGTGACGAGGCCTGTTGCGGCGTAGCGCGGGAAGTCATCGAAGCTTTTGTCGCCGCCAAATGCTTCAACAATCCAGTCCCAGTTGTCTTTCATCCACTGCCACGTAGCATCACGCGATTCCTTGCCGCGTACCATATACACAAACCAGCGGAAGAGGTCTTGTGGACGAACGATCTGTGAATCTTTCATGGCGAGTAGGAGCTTCTGAATTGTCTCGGGTTTTTTTGTACTGGTAATGCCGGCACAAATATCAAGCTGTAGGTCTGCAGATGCAGTAGTTTGGTACAGATTGATAAGCGAGTCGATTAACTCAGGTGTTTCGAAATGTCGAACATTTGAGCTGATGATAAGGCCGCGTAGTTCAGGGTCAAGTGAATCGATGCCACTTTCGTAGAGCGCATGTACTGTATCGAGAGCTTCTTTAGCTTCTCCATAGAGTGTCATACCAAGAATAGTTGCACGGAGCTTGGTGTCGGTTTCGGGCTCACCCGCTTTCATCACCCAGCCGAGACGTTGATATTCTTGCTCGGCAATAGTTCGCGATAATTCACGCAGGCTTATCTCTGCTTCTTTATCAGTCTCGACAAACTTTTTGAGCTCGCCAAGCGCCAGGGCAATGATATCCCACACGCTTTCAACGGTTTCGTCTTTGTAAGCCTGGAGTAATGGAATTAACTCGGCGCTTGGTGAAATGCCGCCGCGTGCAAGCATAGTTTGCTCATGTAGGAGCTGGAGGCGGTCAATTGCCTCAAGCGAGCCGGAATGGAGCTGTTCGACAAGTGCCGCTAAATGATCTGCCGGATAGTGGGTAATGAAGTGGGCGGTATCGCCAACATTGAGACGCTCACCTGGTTGGATATTTGTTGACAGGAGTTTTGCCTCCATGAGCGGAGGTGTAACTGGTACGCTAGCTTCAAGCGGGATTGGCCACAATTTGTCGCTTGATTCATGGGCCCCGACGAAGAATTGTTCTTGGCGTAAGCCATTCTCCTCAATATGCACGACTGGGTAGCCTGGCTGTGAGATCCAGGTATTCATAAAGCCGGAGATATCTTTGCCACTTGCCTCTGAAAGTTCGCTCCAGAGATCATCACCTTCGGTATTTTGGTAGGCGTACTTTTTGAAGTAGCTTTGCAGGCCGGCGCGAAATGCTTCATGTCCGATGTAGTGCTGGAGCATGCGCAGTAAACGGCCACCCTTGGCATACACAATTGCACCATCAAATAGTGTGCTGATTTCGTCAGGGTGATTTACTTCGGTCTGAACTGCCTGAACACCATCGAGTGCATCGCGGCGAAGTGCCATGATCGACTCACTCGATGAGTAATCGAGCCAGATATTCCATTCTGGATGAAGTGCATCCACGGCGATGTATTCCATGAGATTGGCAAAGCTTTCGTTGAGCCAGAGATTATTCCACCATTTCATAGTGACGAGATTACCAAACCACTGGTGAGAAAGCTCATGAGCAATTACCGTAGCTATATAATGTTTGCTTGAAATACTTATTGTTTTCGGGTCGGCCAGTAAGGCAACTTCGCGGTACGTGATCAACCCCCAGTTTTCCATGGCGCCAGATGAAAAGTCCGGTAGGGCTACATGATCTGATTTTGGCAGCGGGTAAGGTACCCCGAAGTAATCATCGAAAAACTCAATCGTACGAGTTGCGATATCAAGCGCAAAGTCGAGACTTTCCGGACTTTGTGCTGGTGTTGCCCAAATATTCACTTCAACACCATCTTTTGTCTTAGCGGTTTTTTTGTGCATTTCTCCAACTACCCATGCCAAAAGGTAGCTGCTCATGCGTGGAGAGGTATCAAACTTGGTCACAAGTTGGCCGTTTTCTTCACGTTGCCAATCAACCGGCATGTTACCCAGAACAGTGATTCCTGTTTCGGTAGTCAGTGTGACATCAAAAGTTGCTTTGGCTTCGGGCTCATCGATACAAGGGAAGACCTCGCGGGCGTGGTGACTTTCAAATTGTGTAGCAAGAAGCTCCTTCTTTTCACCATTGTGCTCAAAGTAGCATGGATACATGCCGTGCATTGCATCGGTGATTTTACCGGAAAAACCAAGCACGACAATCTGCTTGCCGGCCGGTGTATCGCTGAGTGATATCTCGAGTTCGTCGTTTTCGTGCTGCTTCGCAGTAGCCTGCTTACCGTTGATAAGCACGGTCTCTATGGAGAGATCTTTGGCGTGGAGTCGTAGGCTGTCATCTTGATGTGTCTCTCCGGTAATAGTGATAGTGCCGGAAAATGCTCGAGCTGTGCGGTCGAGTGTGAGGGAGAGATTATAGTTTTCTGGAGTGAATGAATTGATGAGGCGAGATACTTTTTGCATATATACCAGTGTAGCATTTATATATACTGAAGAGATGAGGAAAGCATATCGGCGAAGATTAATGGGGACGCTATTTATGCTGCTATTTGCTTGTGCTGCGTGGTTATCGCAGCAAAATATGCAGCTGATTGCCCCAGCTAGTGCGCCGGTCTCTAGTCAGGGCAAGTCGGCCGTCGATATATTGAACACGCTTGAGGTGAAAGGGCGAGCGCCAAAGACGGGCTATACTCGCGCACAATTTGGTGATGGATGGAGTAGGATTGGCAATTGCGATACGCGAAATATTATTTTGGCTCGAGACCTTTCAAACGAAATTGTTGATGTAAATTGTAAAGTACTGTCAGGCCAGCTTCATGATCCATACACTGGTAAGATGATCAATTTCCAGCGCGGAGCAACGACGAGTGACGACATACAGATTGATCATGTGGTGGCACTGAGTAACGCATGGCAAACAGGAGCGCAGCAATTGGCGTATGTACAGCGCGAAGCCTTGGCGAATGACTCGCTCAACTTACTAGCTGTTGATGGCGATGCGAATCAGCAAAAATCTGATGGTGATGCAGCAACTTGGCTGCCACCCAATAAAGTATTTCGGTGTCAATATGTTGAGCGGCAGATTAAGGTGAAGCAAAAATATCATCTTTGGGTAACACCAGCCGAGAAGCAGGCAATTGTGCAGATTCTTTCTTCTTGCTAGAGAGTATCTTGCATGTATATAAAAGACTTGGTATACTGAAGGTAGTACATTCCGGCCGGCAGGTCGGATTTTTTCATAAAAGAAAGGAATACCCCATGGACGATCTAAACATTAAGCAGCTTACTCTCGCAGTACGCACAATTGCAGAAGAAAAGAATCTGCCAGAAGAAACTGTAATGAGTGTTATTGAGCAGGCGATTGCGGCTGCATGGCGCCGTGATAACGGTGAGCGTGACCAAGAAGTACGCGCAATTCTCAATACAAATGACGGTACAGCAAAAGTATTTGTGGCTCGTGAGGTAGTTGAGGAAGTGGGCAGCGATGCGCACGAAATTAGCCTCGAGGATGCAAAGAAAGAAAAAGCCGACGTGGCACTTGGCGATATGATCGAGGAAGAACATGAAGTGACTTCGTTTGGTCGCGTGGCGGCACAGACTGCAAAGCAGGTGGTATTGCAGCGTCTTCGCGAAGCAGAGCGTGAGGTTGTGCTTGAAGAATACGAAGACAAAATTGGTACCGTCGTTACCGGTACGGTGCAGCGTGTTGAACCACGTGTTGTACGCGTAGAACTTGGCAAGGCGATTGGTATTTTGCCACAGAGCGAGCAGATCCAGGGTGAATTCTATAGTATTGGTTCTCGAATTAAAGTATTTATCAAAGATATCGAGCGCGATAACCGCGGTCCGCAGCTTATCTTGAGCCGTGGAAACGAAGCATTTATCGAACACCTCTTCCAGCAGGAAGTACCGGAAATGGAAACGGGAGCAGTCGAAGTAAAGGCAATTGCTCGTGAAGCTGGTCGCCGTACAAAGATTGCAGTCAGCTCGTCGGTACCCGGTGTGGACCCGGTGGGTACATTTGTTGGTGGTCATGGTACTCGTGTACAGGCTGTCATGAACGAAATTGGTGATCAAGAAAAGATCGATATCATCACCTACAAGGAAGATCCAGTTGAATTCATTCGTGAGGCACTCAGCCCAGCAGAAGTGGTGAAGGTAGAGATTGATGAAGCTGAGAAAAAGGCAAAGGTATTTGTTGCCGAAGACCAGCAGTCAATCGCGATTGGCCGCGGTGGTCAGAATGTTCGCCTCGCCTCACGTCTCACTGGCTATGAACTCGATATCGAGACAGCGCAGCCAGAGAAAAAAGCGGAGGCAAAGCCGAAGAAAAATATTGAAGATAGTCTCTTTAGCGCGCTTGAAGAGTCTGCTGAGTAATTTTATCTAACTGCTAAATTAGCACTCTCATTGCGTGAGTGCTAATTTTTGTGTATACTAGGTGTAGATCGGTAGGAAAAGCAAAATGCTTGCGCCTACTGACCAGGAGGAAGATAATAGAATTATGGCTGATGATTTCGCAGAGTTCGTGTCACACTTGACCGACAACGCACGTACTAGTTTGCAGCAAGCAAACGCAATTGCACGTGGCTATGGCAGTGCATATATAGGGACCGAGCATTTACTACTTGGTATTTTGGCGCAAGGTTCATCGGTAGGCGCAAAGATGCTTGCTGATGCAAATGTGACGCTTGATCGTGCTGAGATGGCGCTTAATCTTACTCCTCGGACGGTGCTGATTGGTACAGGGGCATCAGGGCTGAGCGAGACAGCGAAGCTGACACTAAAAATGGCCTGGGAGATGGCGCAAGAATTCCATCAGGATTTCTTGGGTACCGAGCACATTATCTATAGCATTTTGGCGCAAAAGAATGCTCGCGCTACCGTGCTACTCCGCGATATGGGTGTGGATATTGAAGATCTTCGAGGTGAACTGGAAGAATTCCTTGATAGGCAGCAGCAAGACTCAGTACAGGTTGACTCGCCTCGCCAGAAGCGTAAACGCGGTGGCGGTGCGCTCGATACCTTTGGTACCGACTTAACAGCCCAGGCGCGGTCGGGCGATCTTGACCCGGTTATTGGTCGTGACAAAGAGCAAGAGCGTATGATTACTATTTTGATGCGCCGTACAAAAAATAATCCAGTTCTGATTGGTGAACCTGGCGTCGGAAAGACGGCAGTAGTTGAGGGCTTGGCGCGCCGCATCGCTGCTGAAGATGTGCCTGATTATTTACTTGATAAGCGAATTATTCAGCTTGATCTAGCCGGTATGATTGTGGGTACGAAATACCGTGGTGAGTTTGAGGAACGCTTGAAAAAAGTGGTGAACGAACTTGCCGAGCAGCAAAATACAATTGTATTTATTGATGAGCTCCACCTTCTTGTTGGTGCCGGAGCTGCTGAAGGTGCGCTTGATGCGGCGAATATGCTAAAACCAGCACTCGCCCGTGGTGAGCTTCATCTGATTGGGGCAACAACACTTGATGAATATCGAAAACATATCGAAAAAGATGCAGCGCTTGAGCGACGCTTCCAGACAATTATTGTCAAAGAACCGAATCTTAAGGATACGCTTGCAATCTTAAAGGGTCTCCGACCATACTATGAAAATCATCATGAAGTCTCGATGAGCGACGAAGTACTCGAGGATGCAGTGTTTATGGCTGATCGTTATGTTTCAGAGCGATTTATGCCCGATAAAGCCATTGATGTCATTGATGAAGCCGCTGCCAGACGTCGATCGCAGACGGGTCAAAAGCCATCAAAGCAACGTGACCTCACAAAGCAGATTACGCAGCTGAACGACAAGATGGATGAAGCGGTGAACGCAGAAGATTACGAACGTGCGGCACTTTACAAGACACGTTTGTCGCAGCTCCAGAAACAACTCGATGAGCTGATCGAGAAGCAAGAAAAGAAGCAGCCGATTACACTTACTAGCGATGATATTGCACATGCGATCGCAGTCATGACCGGCATACCGGTGAAACGCGTTAAGCGTTCAGAAGCAGCAACACTAAGGCGGCTTGAAAAGCATCTCGGTAAGTATGTCATTGGACAGGAAGAAGCAGTTGAGAAAGTTGCCCGAGCTGTTAGGCGCAGCCGAAGTGGTGTAGCAAGCCAGAAGCGGCCAATTGGTAGCTTTGTGTTCATGGGGCCAACAGGAGTTGGTAAAACTGAACTTGCAAAGGTGCTGGCTCGTGAGGTCTTCGGTAGTGAAGACGCACTGATAAAGATTGATATGAGCGAGTTTGGCGAGCGACACAATACTGCAAGACTTGTGGGTGCGCCGGCAGGATATGTTGGCTATGAAGATGGTGGTCAGTTGACTGATAAAATTCGCCGACAGCCCTACAGTGTCGTGCTGTTTGATGAAATTGAAAAAGCGCATCCAGATGTGTTCCAGCTACTTCTGCAACTGCTTGAAGATGGCACGGTTACGGATGCCAAAGGCCGGAGTGTTGATTTCTCGAATACAATTGTGATCCTCACAAGCAATGTTGGTGCCGATGCGATGATGAGAGAGTCGTCGCTCGGTTTCCATGCTGCTTCGAAGGCTGATGCAAAAGAGCTTGATAAAGTGCATAGCGAGAATGCTCACGCCGCAGAAAAAGCCCTTTCAAAGCTTATGCGTCCAGAGCTCATTAATCGTTTTGATGCGCTGGTAACATTCCGAGCTCTTACACGGCGAGAGGTGAAGAAAATTTTTGATAATCTGCACGAAGAGCTTAATGAACGCCTCATGAAGAAGGGGCTGCGCTTGGTGATTACTCCGGCTGCGAAAAAGTATGTCATTGATCATGGCTATGACGAGAAGTTTGGTGCACGTCCTTTACGAAGAGCAATCCAAGACCATCTTGAACATCCAATTGCGGAGGGCATTCTGGAGGAGCGGTTTACAAAAGGTGATATACTCAAGGCAGAAATTGTTTCGGGCGAGGTGGTAGTGAGTGTTGCAACAGAAGACAACAAGTAGAGGTGGCTGGCTAGCGAGCGGGATTGTATTTCTTCTTGCATGTGCGCTACTACTCTTCGCGTTTTGGCAACGACAAGCGATTGTCGACTACGTACTGGCGAGTCAATATCAGGCATCTACAGCGGTCGCGACAATAAGAAACGATCTTAAGCTGACCGATCAGGGACAGATGTTATTTAATGCCAGCCAGCCAAAACTCCAAACAGCTGACGAGTTTAATACAAGCTGTAAGCAACAAAAGGAAACTAATAACCCAATTCTTGGTTGCTACGTAGAGCAGCGTATCTTTATTTTTGATGTAAAGAATGAAAAGCTCGACGGCATCGAGGAAACAACTGCGGCCCATGAACTGCTCCACGCTGCGTATGAGCGCATGAGTGATGGTGAGCGAGACGAGGTTAATGCAGAGATTAAAAAGGTGCTTGCAACCATCATGACTCCGGATCTAAAGAAGCGGCTTGAGTATTACCGAAAGACCGAACCAGGCGAAGAATATAATGAGCTGTATGCAATACTCGGCTCGGAGTTTCCTACACTGGGAGATGCCTTGGAGCGACACTACAAGCAGTACTTTAATTCCCGCCAAACGGTGGTTGGTTTCTACGAGAAGTATAACGGAGTGTTTGAAAGTGTAACTGCAAAGCTTGAATCGCAACTCGAAGCAATTAACGCGCTGACAGCTCAAACTAACAGGCAAATCTCGGCCTACAACAAAAAGCAGCAGGCGCTCAATAAAGATATCGCAGATTTTAATCGGAGAACATATACTTCAGCAGCAGAGCTTCGTAATGATCGTACGACGCTGGAGTCTAGGAGGGCAGGCCTTCAATCTGAGCGAGCAACAATTCTGGCAAATATTGCAAAAATCAAAGAATTAACCAGTGACCGGAATAAGCTAGTCGATGAGTATAATGCTTTGAACCAAAGTATTAATAGCTCGCCTGCGCCAATTCCTTCTCTTGAAAACTGATATACTTAACTTATATGGCAAAAGCACAAAAGAAATATGTTTGTCAGCAATGCGGTGAAGCGTATGCAAAGTGGACAGGTAAATGCGAAAACTGTGGTGGCTGGAACACCCTCGTTGAACAGGAAGTTGTACCAGCGGGTAATTCGGCGATAGCGCGAAGTGCAGCACATGGTAAACGTCTCAAGACCCAAACTATGCACTCTATTGAAACGGAAAAAGTTTCAAAGCGTATCTCAAGTGGTATACCCGACCTCGACACGGTGCTTGGTGGTGGTATACTGCCGGGCGGCGTGACGCTTCTTGCCGGGCAGCCGGGTATTGGCAAAAGTACGCTTCTTTTACAACTTGCATCGCATGTCGCGGGGCAACACAGAGTACTATATGTCAGTGGAGAGGAAAGCGCGCATCAAGTGAAGCTTCGCGCTGAACGATTAGGTGCTTCCGATGCTGACGAGCTTGAATTTGTCGCGAGTACAAGTGCTGATGATATTGCGGTGACAATTCGCGAAGGAAAGTATGCGCTGGTGATTGTTGACTCGATTCAGACATTGAGTCTCGAGGAGATAGCGAGTGCGCCGGGTACGGTGAGTCAAATTACCAACGCAGCAAATGTCATTACGCGTGCAGCTAAAGCATCGGGTGCTGCGACGATACTTGTCGGACATGTGACAAAGGAAGGATCAATCGCCGGGCCAAAAGTCTTGGAGCATCTTGTTGATGTAGTGCTGCAATTTGAGGGTGACCGATACGGGGGCTTTAAAATGGTACGTGCTGCTAAGAATCGCTACGGATCAACAGCAGAAGTGGCGATCTTCGAGATGGCCGAAAAGGGACTCGAGGTGGTAAAAAATCCGTCAGCCGCACTACTTGCGGAGCGCCAACAAGCGGATGGATCTGTAATTTTAGCAACCATGGAAGGCACAAGACCGCTGCTTGTAGAGATTCAGGCACTTGTCAATCCAACAAGTTTCGGGTATCCTAAACGGACAGCAAGCGGCTTTGATCTTAACCGATTGAATCTTTTAATTGCCGTACTCGAACGACGAACTAAATTGAAATTATCAGATAAAGATATCTATGTGAATGTCGTTGGCGGCTTGAAGCTTGCTGATTCGGGCGCTGATCTTGCGATCGCAATGGCTGTAGCCTCCGCAGCTGCAGAGCGACAGCTTGACGATAGTGTCGTCGTGTTTGGCGAGGTTGGACTAGGCGGTGAGGTGCGTTCTGTCCAACACGCCGCAAAACGTATTGAAGAGGCAAAAAAGCTTGGATTTACTAAAGCATTGGCTCCGAGGGGTGCGAGTAAATCATCATTTATCGATGAGATTACGAGTCTCCGTCAGGCACTTATTGACTATTTAAATTAGAAAAGGAATTATAAATTATGGAAATAGTGATCACGATGCTGCTTATTCTGCAGCTTGAGCTTCTGATTCTGAGTGGTATTCTGCTGTGGCGACGCAAGCAGACGTTACGGCTCGATGCAGCGTGTTTTATTGACACTTCGGCATTAATCGACGGAAGAATTGTCGATGCTGCTCGTGCAGGTTTCATGCCTGAGCATCTCGTGATACCGCGCAGCGTCTTGAGTGAGTTGCAGCTGCTTGCAGACGGGTCTGATACCGAAAAGCGCTCTCGTGCTCGTCATGGGCTTGATATCGCACGGTCGCTCAGAGACCTCGATTCACTACAGGTTACCGTATTTGATGACCAGAAGACAGCTCATGATGTTGATAATCAGCTACTTAGCCTTGCTCGCAAATATAGGGGCTCTATATGCACGATTGACTACAATCTCAATAAGGTGGCAAAGGCTGAAGCAATCCGGGTTCTTAATATTAACGAGCTTGCCAAGAATCTTCGCATGAATTTCTTGCCTGGTGAGCGGGTGAGTATCGCGGTGGCACAAAAAGGCAGCGATGCACATCAGGGCGTTGGTTACATGGCTGACGGCACAATGGTAGTAATTGAGCAAGCCAAGCAGGATATTGGGAAGACGATCAATGTCGAATTTATTAGAAGTATTCAAACCGATGCTGGTCGTATGCTTTTTGCAAAAAAAGTAGCTAATAAAGAAGACGGAGAAAAGGCGAGAGCTAGTGGTGGAAATCCGTCAAAGAAAAGAGCAAGTGGGCGAGGTCCGCGCCGAGCAGAGGATGCACTGGTTGAACTTGCTAATGGCTAGTGATACTGTATGGAGTTAAAAAAGGCCTTTACAGGCCTTTTTTAACTTAGCAAACGCTATTATTAGTTCCCGTTCCCGTGGCCGTTTCCTGGACCAGCGTCATAGCGAGTTGAGCCGGTAGCGGTATAATATCCTGTATCAGTAACGGTTACAGTAATGTCTGAACTGCGCTTAAATTTATACGGTACACTGTATGAGCCGTTTGAACTAACATTCGGTGATGCAATAACTTCACCATTCACTGCTATTTGAAGCGAGTCAAGTGGGAATGTACCCTTTGCTACGCGCACGACGATGCCGTTGTCGCTCGCTTCAATTCCTGTGACAGTTGGCTTTTGATCACTACAACTATGTTTATCATCATCTGTATTGGCGTCATAGCCGTCGGGTGCAATGTAGATATTTTTTTTAGTAATCGGATCTTGCATTCTTGTAACACCAAGTTCAACACGTGCGCCTTCTGGAGTACACTTTGTTGCCTTCTTTTTTGATACCCGGTCAAAAGTGAGCTTTGAGTTGGCCATAGACGCCTTGTTGTAGTATGACGGATAGATCTCAGAGCCGATGTGCTGAATACCAGCGGGCTCTTTAAACCATTCACCTTTCTTTGCTTTACCTTCACTCTGATATCGTTGTGTTGCATAGGCGAGGACGGGGTCAAGAATTCGTGCCGGAATTGATGAGTTGCCGTTGAGAAGTGGCCGAATGTCCGGATTTCCGAGCCATACAGTGGCTGAGAGTGATGGGGTATAGCCAATTGTCCAGATGTCCTTTGCTTGGCCACCGATATCAGATGTTCCTGTCTTGATAGATGCACGAACGCCTGCCGCATCAAGATTTGGCGTGATTGATCGGCCGAAGAGACCTAACCGTGCCTGATTGTCAGCAAGAATGTCGTTAACGATATATGCCGACTGAGGATCGATAATCTTCTTTGATTCATCTTTGTATTTCTCCAATACTTCGCCAGCGCTATTAGTAACTTCGAGAATGCTCGTATGAGGCTTGTAGACGCCTAGACGTGCGAGTGAGGCGAGTGCATTGGTATGATCAATCATGCGTGTACCACATCCACCAATTGAAGAAGCTGGACCAGCCTGTTTCTCGCTTCCTTGTGTACAGTAAAGTGTATCGCCCATTTTGCGGATTGTTTCGAGCGTAGGCTGTACGCCGGAAGCAAGCATAGCTTTGATTGCTGGAATGTTTCGCGAGAGTGCAAGACTCCGACGGACGGTGATATTGCCCCTATAGCCACGATCAGCATTTTGGGGCTTGTAGTCGGGGTAGCCGGGCACAGAGAAGGGCGAGTCGGCAAGCACCGATCCGCTGCCATAATTCTGATTTCCTTCTCCCTTATTCTCGAACAGCTGGGCATAAACGAGCGGCTTAATTGATGAACCTGGTTGGATCATTGCTGTAGCGGCGTTATCCTGACCAAACCCTGGGTATTTGAAGTCACGGCTTCCAACAAGGGCAATAATCTGACCTGTGCGCGTGTCCTCAACCGTGGCCGCACCGTTTGCGAAGCCTGCGTAAGCTGGCTGGTAAGAGTTGAACATGTTAGTCATCTCTTGCTCTGCCTTCTTTTGAATGTTGTAGTCGAGCGTAGTTTTCACGACAAGTCCACCGCTTCCCACAGTCTTTTTGCCAAGCTTTGCCTCAAGATCACTGCGTACCATCTGAACAAAGTGTGGCGCCTTAATACCGTTATACTGATCAGACTCAGGCTTTACTGAATCCAGAATATCGACTTTCTTTGCCTCATCTGCTTGCGCTTGGGTAATAAACTTTTGCTCAACCATATTATCGAGAACCTTATGTTGGCGCTTTACAAGAGCGGCATTGCCTGCTTTATTGTAAGGGTCGTAAAGCCCCGGCTGATTTGGAATTGCCGCAAGAAGGGCAGATTCAGCAAGTGTCAGCTCTTTTGCGTGCTTGCCAAAGTATGTCTGTGCAGCGGATTCTACGCCATTCCGACGCCCACCGTAGGGCGACTCATTGAGGTACAGATTAAGAATTTGTTTTTTGTTGTACATACGTTCAACTTCGATTGAAAGAATGATTTCTTTAATCTTACGCGGAACACCGTTTAGTCCTCGTTTTTGTGCTTCCTCTGGAGGGAAGAATACTTGTTTAACGAGTTGCTGAGTAAGCGTGGAGCCTCCCTGAACTGAATCTCCCTGAGAGTTGTTGACAACAGCACGAAGCAACCCTGTAAAACTTATACCACCATGATTATAAAATTCCTTGTCTTCAATAGCGATAGTTGCTTGTCGCACATATTCGGGAATCTCATTCTCTTCAACTTTAATTCGATAATCATCGCTACCTTTATCGGTCCAGAGAACTACGCCATTACGGTCGGTATAAGTGGTGACGGTCGTTTGGACACGCTTTGCAAGTTCACCTGGTCGAATCTGATCAAGATCTTTACGATAATAGGCAAAGAGGGCGCCAACCGCCAATACAACAAGTAGAATGCCGACACCAGCAAGCTTGAGCGCCATAAAGAGTCCCTTTTTAGAGAACCAGTAGTTAAACACGCGCTTAGGGTGAAGTCGGTAAAGTGTTCGTTTCAGAGGGTGCTTTGGTAGACTCGCCAAGTACTCTGCACGTTTTCGTGCCGTTGCATCACGTTTTGTTCGTCGTTTGTGCGCCAAATTCGCATAGACATTCATGCGTTTAGCAGATGATGATCTCTTTGCCACTGTCCCTTACTTCCCATAAGCAATATTGCTATTCATTGTAGCATACCCATGCGCGTACAAATAGTCATATTTCTGCTATACTGACTAAAGTAATAACAGATACAAGGAGATAGGATGACACTTTCCGACGAACTGCAGTGGCGCGGTTTTGTAAACCAAACGACGTACCCTGATCTAACAGCCTTAGACGGTGAACCTATCTCGCTTTATTTTGGTGTCGACCCAAGTGCGGACAGTATGACGATTGGTAATTTGGCGGCAGCTATGATGGTGCGGCATTTTATTGATCACGGACATAAGGTGTTCTTGCTTGTTGGTGGCGCGACTGGCATGATTGGTGACCCAGATGGCAAAAAAGATGAGCGTAACCTAAAAACACTTGATGAAATTGCCAAGAATAAAGCTGGCATTGCGGCGCAGTACAATTCAGTATTTGCTGGTAAGGAATTCACGATTGTTGACAACTACGACTGGTTCAAAGAAGTCAATTACCTAGACTTTCTGCGAAATGTCGGCAAGCATGTACCAATGAGTCAAATGCTCGGGCGAGACTTTATACAGTCGCGGCTTGGCGAAGAAGGCTCGGGTATTAGCTACGCAGAGTTTAGCTATTCGCTCATTCAGGGCTATGATTTCCTTCATCTTTACCGCGAGTATGGCGTGACACTACAGTTGTGTGGTGCTGACCAGTGGGGTAACTCGATTACCGGGGTAGATCTTATTCGTCGTATCGAAGGTGGTGAAGCGCACGTATACAGTACGCCGCTTGTTGTTAATAAGCAGACTGGGGTTAAGTTTGGTAAGTCCGAGGGCGGAGCTGTATGGCTTGATCCAGCTAAAACTTCTCCGTATAAGTTCTACCAATTCTGGCTCAATGTTGACGATGAAACAGCAGAGGACTTGGTAAAGATCTATACATTACTTGATAAAGCGACAGTCGAAGCGCTTATTGCCGATCACCGTGAGAACCCAGGTGCACGAGCCTTGCAGAAAACCCTTGCCTGCGAAGTAACTGATCTAATTCATGGCCGTGATCGTCGTGAGTCAGTGGAGCGTGTGACGGCAGTGCTGTTTGGGGGCGCTGACTTTACTGATCTTGATGAGCAGGATCTGGATGAACTTGCCTGTGAAATTCCCGCTGTTAATAAAGGCACTTCTGTGATTGATGCGCTGGTTGCCAGCGGCGCGGCAAAGAGTAATGGCGAAGCAAAGCGCTTGATCGCTGGTGGCGCTATCTCGGTTAATGGTCAAAAAATCACCGAAGATTTTCAAATAACAGAGAACGGCTTAGTTAAAAAAGGTAAAAATTCCTTTGTATTGGTGCGTATATAATTATACGACCGCACCAGCTACGCTTACAGCCGGTATACGATACCATTACGGCGATTTTTTATCGCAGCAAATGATAACGTTAACGCTCGCTTACCCAGCACCAAAATGGTATACTTAAGTGTAAATAACAAGGAGAGGGATGAAGAAACTTATAGCATTTGATGTTGACGATACATTAGTAAAGTCAAAAAATCCAGTAACAGATGAAATGCGTGACTTGTTGGCGCAGCTACTTAAAAAGTACGAAGTTGCTATTATATCGGGTAGTCGGTATGAAATTTTTCAAACAAATATCATCCAACCGCTCGCTCCAGTTGCTGGCGACGACTTGCAGCACATGCATATTCTACCTACGTGCGGTACTCGTTACTATACGTATAGTGGGGACGCGACGAATTGGAACCTTGAGTATGCTGAAGATTTTACAGAAGAGGAAAAAGCCAAAATTACCGAAGTTTGTGAACGGCAGGCGAAGGCTTTTGGCTTGTGGCCAGAGCAGCCATTTGGTGAAGTTATCGAAGATCGCCTAAGCCAAATTGCAATGTCAATGCTTGGGCAGCAGGCGCCGGCCGAGGAAAAATATAAGTGGTACGATGCGCACAAGGAAGAGGCTTATAGACTTACTGAAGCAATCGCCGAAGAGCTACCTGAATTCGAGGTACGCTATGGTGGAACAACAACTGTTGACATTACAGCTAAAGGTATTGATAAAGCACATGGCATGCAGAAGCTTCTCGATGCTTTACAGCTACAAAAAGAAAATGCGTTGTTCATCGGTGATCGACTAGAGGAGGGTGGAAATGACTATCCTGTGCTTGCAATGGGGGTTGATACTATTGACGTAGACGGTTGGCAAACTACGCCATACGTTGTTCGTGGTATCCTCGGTGTTTCTTAGCTGCTAGATCCGCTGCTACAATAGTATAGTGAATCTCTCGACATCTATAAGTAACATCAAGGGTGTAGGTGAAAAGACAACTGAGCAACTTCATGCTGCCGGCTTAAAGACCGTACACGACTTGATCACATTTCTTCCGCGAAAGCATGAGGATTTTTCTGAAGTAGTTGAGATCGACAAGATTAACCCGGGTAAGCGAACCATCAAGGCTCGAGCAGAATCGGTAGAGGTAAAGCGAGTGCGGCGTGGTATGACCGTGACGACTGCAGTGCTTGTCGATGAAAGCGGCAAGCTAAAAGCAGTATGGTTTAATCAGCCGTATCGAGTCACGCAGCTGAAGGACTCAAAGACCGAGTATTACTTTTCGGGCGAGTTTGAATTTAGCTACAATCGTTACCAATTAACTAATCCTAGCGTTGAACTGGTAAAGGATATGCCGGTCCAAACCGACCGCATACTGCCGATTTATCGACAGATAAAGGGTCTGAAGAGTCAAGTGCTTCGCAAGGTCTTAGTTGAACTAAGGCCGCTTATCACAATGCTGCCAGAAACGCTGCCGCCGGAAATTGTACGTTCTGAAAAGCTGATCAGCTACAGTGAAGCCCTGCTTGGTATGCATTTTCCATCTTCTGCTCAAGATATTGCGAAAGCAAAGGAGCGTTTGGCGTATGAAGAACTTTTTCAGCTACTCCTTGCCAGTCAATTAAATCGTGAAGAAAATATTAAGCTCGAAGGTGTGGCTATTCCTTTTGATAAGGTGAGTGTGAAGCAGTTCGTTGAAAAGCTACCGTTTGCGCTAACGAATGCACAGCGGATCGCGGCATGGGAAATTATTCAGGATCTTGAGAAAGAGTCGCCAATGAATCGGCTCCTGCAAGGTGATGTTGGTTCGGGTAAAACCGTGGTTGCTGGTATGGCGGCACTCTCAAGCGCGAGGGCTGGGTTTCAGACGGCTGTTATGGCTCCTACAGAGATTCTTGCTCGGCAACATGCCGAGACGCTGCAAAGCCTGCTGGAGCCGTTTGATATCACCATTGGGCTACTTATAGGATCAGTGAAATCGAAAGCCAAATCGCTCCTCTACGAACAGATTAAAGATGGTGAAGTGGATATCGTTGTTGGTACGCATGCACTTATTCAGGATAGCGTGCAGTTCCATCAACTTGGACTGATAGTGATTGATGAGCAGCATCGCTTTGGTGTGGCTCAGCGGCAAAAATTACTTGATAAAGCAAAGAAAATGCCACATCTTCTCACCATGACAGCAACGCCAATTCCGCGTAGCCTGCAGCTAACGGTGTTTGGCGAGCTTGATGTAAGTGTGCTTAACGAGCGTCCTAAAAATCGTAAACCGATTAAGTCAAAAATTGTATCACCGGTATCGCGGGACTCTGTATATGAAATGATCGACCAAGAGATTGCTCGTGGCCGACAAGTGTACGTTATCTGTAGCTTGATTAATGACACTGATGTAAGTGATAAAAAGTCGGTGGAAGCAGAATATCGCAAGCTTAAAAACTCGGTTTTTGGACATCGGTCAATTGGCCTGCTGCATGGCCGCATGAAGGCAGATGAAAAAGAGCAAGTGATGAGCGACTTTAAGGCGAAGAAATATGATATTTTGGTAAGCACAACCGTTGTGGAAGTAGGTGTTGATGTGCCGAATGCGAGCGTGATTATGATTGAAGACGCTGATCATTTTGGCTTGGCGCAGCTGCATCAGCTTCGCGGGCGAGTGGGGCGAGGGGAACACCAAAGCTACTGTTATTTGATGATGAGCGATACGAAGAAACCGAGCCAGCGCCTAAAAGAGCTTGAACGCTCAAACGATGGCTTTTATTTAGCGCAAGTTGATCTTGATCTTCGTGGGCCGGGTGAGATATATGGCCGTATGCAGCACGGAGCACTTAATCTGCAAATTGCTAGTCTTGCTGATACAAAACTGCTCGCCAGAGCCCAAAAATCAGCCCAAAAGTTCGTCGGCTCAGGGCTTGATTTGCTACAATATAAACAGTTGAAAACGCAGGTGGAGAAATACCAGCGACTGACAACCTTGAATTAGTTATCATGTACGCATTCGGTCCACTTCCAAAATATAAAAAATCTGGTCGTATTATAGGTACGCACCAAAAGATTGATCGTGTCGCCCGGCGACATCTTGCTGTGTTTCTTGACCAAGAGTATCCTTTTCCAGACATTGGCGACATATTGCACTTTGAAGGCTCCCGTGGCCCTGATGGGGTGAAACTCAAAAGTCCCGGCAAAGACGAACCGTCGCATTTTATCGATCCAAAAAATCTTCACGATGACGATCAGCTTCTGACGGCAATTCGGGACCATAGCGGTAACCTTACCAAGGCGCTGTTGCAAAAAGATATGGTACGGGCAGCGTTTGAAGCCGCATGGATGGCGCATGCGGTGGCCGATGGCCTTACGCCTGCGCATCATGATCCGTTTGATGAGCAAATCAAGGAACTCAAGCATACTGATGACCGAAAGCATAAAGTCCATAGTAAGGTGGTTATGTCGGGAGCAGGTTCACGCAAGAAGTTTCTTCAAAATAACTGGAAATATTGGGGTGCAGGAGGAATTATGACAACTCATACGCTCTTCGAGGCTGGGGTTGCCACTGCGGCGAAGCCTCTGCAGTTTAAAGATGCACAGCCAATAAATCGAGACGTTGAGCTTTTGACTGAACACGGATTTATTTCACTCTATAAAGACTTTATTCGTGATATCGATTCCCTTGATATGTACGGGCGATATAAGCGGAGCGGTTGGACAAGGACACTTGCCCGTGACACAACCAAGGAGCTAATGCCAACAATCGTCAAGGCGGTGACACTTGCGTGGCTTGCTTCGTACCGAAACGCGAGGCAGCAATGAATGTTCGTATAGTAGCTGGAAGGTTTGGCGGTCGCAAGATTGATGCACCAGATCGTCGCAGTACGCATGCAATGAGTGAACGCGCACGCAACGCAATGTTTAACTCATTAGGCGATGTGGTACAAGATGCATGCGTGCTGGATGCATTTGCGGGGTCGGGCGCTATTGGTATCGAAGCACTGAGCCGTGGTGCCAAGAGTGTGGTATTTGTTGAGAAGGACCGTATTGCGACGAAAATTATTGCTAAAAACTTAGAGATGCTTGGTGTTGGAGATGAAAGCAAGCTGATAAAAACAACAGTAAGTAACTGGATTTCAACATCCGGTGACGAGCGTTTTGATCTGATAATTGCCGACCCGCCGTATCACGACCCGCAGTTTTCCACAGTACATAAGCTTTTTGGGCTTCTCAAACCAGGTGGAACCATGGTATTATCACATTCAGGAAAGGGTGAGGTGCCGTTTTCAAACGAAATTGTTGTGGTGGACAATCGTAGTTATGCTAATGCACACCTCACCTTCTTCCGCCGAGAAGGATGACCCAGTTGGGGTCTTTTTTGTTATGAAAATTTCTTGTATGGCCATTTAAAGCGCAGGAAAAGAAAAACTATGACAGTTAAAGAAGAGCGGCATTTTCTTGGGATTACTTATGGTATAGACGGTAGCGTGCAAGGTGCTTAGGGGCGGAGGGATTATCTAGGTCGAGAGAAGCACTGACAGAGATATTGGTGTCATCATTGTCTCCATCAAAATAGCTTGCATCGGTTGAATCTGTCGAGGTATAGCCATTATCTTTGAACATTGAA
>JASLCR010000031.1 GCA_030145955.1 Candidatus Saccharimonadales bacterium | reverse complement strand
CTGTAGGTCTGGACAACATAGGCGGTGGTAGAGTATATTAATGCATAAGCGGCATAAAATGTCGGTCAGAATAGCTAGATAAGTTCATAGAAAGGTGGGAAAAACTCATATGAACGTACAGAAACAAGAAAAAGGATTCACTATCATCGAGGTAGTCTTGGTGCTAGCGATCGCAGCGTTGATTTTCTTGATGATCTTCGTGGCACTTCCTGCACTGCAGCGTGGACAGCGTGATACAGCACGAAAGAATGATGTTAATGCAATAGCATCTGCTATTAACACCTACCGGTCTAATAACCGAGGTAGTCTTGCTGACATGGAAGAAAAAGATATTACGGGCAACATATCTCAGATTGATCCAACTGCTGTCACTATTAGTGATACGGTTCCAGCTAATGGTGGTGCAAGTGTTGAGCTGGATGCAGCAATAGTTTATACAAAAGCCGAGTGTGCTGATACTAAGGTTGCCAAGACTAGCCAAAGCTCTCGCAAGACTGCTATCGTGACAAAAGTTGAAGGCGGTGATACAACTATCTGCCAAGAAGGCTAGTAGTTCTCATTTCTCTACAAATAATACGGCCGTTATGGCCGTATTATTTTAGTCGAGCTAGTTCATGATAGAATACTATAGATGATTATCGCTTATGTAATAGCAGGGTTCTTGGGGCTTGTAATGGGCAGCTTTGCGGGTGCGCAGGTGTGGCGCCTTCGAGCCAAGCAGCTTGTGGAAGATAAGGCCGAGGGTGAAGAGTATGACAAAAATGAGTTCAAGCGTCTTCTGCCGCTTACAAAGCAAAAGTTAAAGAACGACCGCTCGCAGTGTCTTCATTGCCACCACGAACTTGCCTGGTATGATCTTTTACCGCTGGTTAGCTGGCTAAGTACTGGAGGCAAGTGTCGATATTGCAAGAAATCTATTGGTTGGTTTGAGCCGCTGATGGAAATCGGTACAGCGGTATTATTTGTACTTTTCTATCATTTTTGGGCAACTACCTTTGATGTAGCAGTTTGGCCGCTCCTGATTGTATGGGCGGTAATACTTGTAATGATGGTAATTCTATTTGCCTACGATGCCAAGTGGTTCTTGCTGCCTGATAAAATAATGTTTCCGCTTATCGGCTTGTCGTTCATCGTTGCAGCGTGGCAAATTTTCAGCTCCCCTGAGCCAGTAGCCACGCTACTGTCGACCGGGGGCGCCATTCTACTGCTTGGAGGCTTGTATCTGCTGCTCTGGCTTGTATCGCGTGGGGCATGGGTTGGGTTTGGTGATGTGAAGCTAGGGCTGGTGCTTGGCTTGCTGCTTGGCGACTGGACATTGGCATTCCTGACACTATTTTTGGCGAATCTACTTGGCCTGCTCGTGGTATTGCCGGGTCTTGCAACAAAGAAGCTCTCTCGTAAAGCACATGTGCCATTTGGTCCGATGTTGATTGTGGGCTTCTTCGTTGCTCTGTTCTACGGATATTCTCTCATTGAGCTTTACATAGGTCTGGTAAATGCCTCTACCAGCAATGTGCTTATGCTATAATTAACCCAAATGGGCACAGCAAAGCAACGCGGTTTTACGATCATCGAAGTGACGCTATTCTTGGCAATCTCCGGGCTGCTTGCGGTGCTTCTGATGACCGGCTGGGTGACACGCGTTAATACCGAGCGATATCGCGATAGTGTGGTGACGCTTCAGTCTTTTTTGCAGCAGCAGTACAATTTGGTATATAACGTTGAGAATGAGCGGAGTAGTGATCTTACGTGTGACTCGGATGCTAATGTTACACAAGGTCCGGGGCCAAAAGGGCAGTCCGACTGCGTGTTGCTGGGTCGCTTTATATCAGTGAAGACAGATGCTGAAGGTACGGTGCTATCTGTACGGCCCATTGTAGGCTATGAAGGGCCAAACCCGGTGACCACTCCTATGTCCCTAGGACGGCTGCTGTACGACAACTATAAGGTAAAGGCGCAAGACATTGATATGGGTCTCTCTGACACTGAGCTGGTTGTGCCCTGGGGGGCGGTGATTGATGACAGCACGAAGGCTGATGGTACGAGTAAGTCGTTTGCAAAAGATTTCAGTATCGCAATTATTCGCTCGCCACTTGACGGTACAGCGCATACTTACGTGGCAAAAGATACTAATATACAGAAAGTGCTCGGAATCGGTGACACGGGCCCTGGAAGCGACAGTAGTACAGAAGATAAAGATGTCACGGTGTGTCTTGACCCTGGCACGCCATTCTCGGGGGGTGCTATGGCGGTTATTATTCGTGCCTATGCATCATCGCAAAATGCAGTGACAACTAGTACGGGGGCGGGATGCTAAAGCGACGTCAAGCGTCAGGCGATACGATTATCGAAGTATTGCTTGCAGTGACGATCTTTAGTTTTCTTGCAGGAATAACACTGATGCTCATGAATCAGAGTGTTAATGCCGCGCAACGCGCTACCGAAATTACTCTGGTGCGTCAGCAGATTGACGGCCAGGCGGATATGCTACGTGCCCTTCATGAGGTGGCAGCAAAAAGTGACGCGCCAGCTACGACAAGGTGGGCAGCGATTGCAAAGATGGCCGGTGACGCTGGTACAGCATCACCGACGGCTATCAGTGATACGTGTCCCAATCAAGATGCATCCGACCAGGCACGGCATTTGCGATCGAAATCGTTTGTGCTTGATCCGGATAACGCGCTACAGATCATCGATGGTGAGAGTGGTGACAACTATCAACCTGCTGGTACAGAGGTAAATACGCCACCGTATGCAAAAGTGCAAAACAGCAAAGCATATGGCATTTGGATAGAGCCTTCAGCTGAGGAGATTGGCGATGATAATAAAGTAGGTGCTTACGTATTTCGCATTCGCACCTGCTGGGACAGCCCTGGTACTAGTAAACCAATGCAAATTGAAACAGTTGTAAGGCTGTACGATGTTCTTGACGGTAGAGACTTTACTGGTGAGAATGTAACTCCCACGCCAGATCCAGCTGGTCCGCCAGTGATAACTACGGCGTACACCAATGAACTTTCGGGTAGTGGTAGTAGCATGTTGCGATGTAATGGCCAGTACCCTCTAGAGGAAGCGCCATCAGAGAACAACATACTTTTTGGAGACTCAGTTAAACCTGGGGATGAGTACGGTCGCTTCGCAAATTGTGTGTCTTCAGGTGATGCAATATACAACTGTATTAACTATGATGCTCTTTATAACCCCGCGATTCCCGAGGGTCATAATGGAAACTACAGGATAACCATACAATATGAGGACGCAGACTGTAATTCAGGTGCGGTTGATATTATGTCAAATGCATACGATTATAAATTGAAGATTTGTAAGACCCCTCAGGGCGATGGTACTGCATGCAATTGGATAGGAGGGGAAAAGATTACATCAATCAATGGGGGTCGAGGAGGTTCGGTTGTCTTTGAGAACATTCCACTGAACTCTGGTGATAAGTTTGGTATTCGTTGGTTCAATAATCGATTTATCCAGCCAGGTAATCGTGATCCTGACTTTAGGATGAAGAGTATAATGTTTGAGGAGCAGCTATGATGCGGCGGCAAGGAAAAAACCGAGGCTTTACGCTTGTCGAACTGACACTAGCAATGTCATTCCTATCAATGCTTCTTTTAATGATTACGCTTTTGATTCTCCAGGTAAGCGCAACGTTCAATAAAGGGTTTACGCTACGGTCGGTGAACGAATCGGGCCAGTTAATTTCAAGTGAGATTCAGCGTAAACTTTCAACTGCACCAAGTGAGACAGTGGGGTATAAGGAAGGTGTAGCGGATACGGTGCCGGGCCTTACAACGAACAGGTTCTGTGTGGATGGCATGGTATACGCATGGACAACTCTTGCGCAGCGAGACCAAAACGATCCTGGCAATGAGAAATATGTTGGTTTTGCAAAATTCAGCGGCCCCAAGAAAGATTACTGTGGCACAACTGTGAATGCGAGCTACTGCGGAACTACAGGTGCAGTAACCGATTCGCTGAAGCCGGTGCCATCATCAGGGGTTACTGAACTCATTGATGTAAAAGATCAAGCGTTAGTGATTCGCAGTTTCAGTTGTAAGCCTATTGCTATCGCTGGTAGTGACGGCTCTCAGGCCTTGTATGCGGTGAATTTTACGATAGGGACAAATACTAATGATTTGATCGATACGAACGGCATGTGCAAGCCGCCAGAAAATGCCAAGCAGGAATTTTGTGCAGTCAATGACTTCTCATTTATAGCAAGATCAACCAAAGGGGTAGAGCGATGAGTGTATGGAAAAATCAGAAAGGTGGAGTCTCAATATTCATCGTGGTGTTTACGGCGTTGCTGCTAACGGTGGCGACGACTAGTTTTGTTCAACTGATGGTGCGCAACCAGCAGCAGGCAAGTACCAATGATTTATCTCAGAGTGCGTATGATGCAGCGCTCGCAGGTGTAGAAGATGCAAAACGTGCGTTAGTGGCGCTTGCCAAGTGCGAAGGAAAGACAGGCAACGATAATGGGTGCCAGGACCTCAGGAATCAGTTCAGCACTAACTCTCAGCAGTGTGAATTTCTTGGGCAAGACATGGCTCGTTATGTGACATTTGAAGACCACGAGGTCAAAGTAAATGCTAATAGTGCGGATTTGAACCAAGCCTATACGTGCGTAAAAATTAATACAGAGAGCCCGGATTATCGTGGAGGGCTCAATGGAGATAGTGGCGGGGCTGTTGTTCGACTGGCGAGCAAGAGTTCGTTTGACCGCGTGAAGATCAGTTGGTTTTCACATGAAGATCTGACAAGCGAGAATCCTTCGGCAACCCTAAAGCTGCCTACTTCGAGCTCAAATCCATGGCCGCTGCTTAGTAAGTCAGACTGGGGATTCTCAGACCCGCTTGGCTCTACGAAGACCCCGCCAATACTACGTGCGCAGCTGATTCAATTCAAGAAAAATAGTATCGAGCTTGCCAAATTTAATAAAGATGCACGAACGGCGTTTCTCTATCCAGTTGAGAGTAGTCCTAGTGTTGGTACTAGCTGGGAGGCAGATGCGCGGCCGAGTGGCAATAATACTCCTTTGAGTTCACTGTGCCAGCGAGCCCTTACTGGCACCGAGAACTATTATTGCCAGGCAACCCTAAAGCTCCCTGCGTTAACAGGGAGTGATAGCGGTATTTCTGTAAGCAATCGCGAGATATATGTGCAGCTTGCATCAATTTATGGCTCTACTCGGTATTCAATCGAGCTACTAAACGGTGCTGGTCCTAATAATCATGTAGATTTTAGTGGGGGGCAGGCTGTTGTAGACTCCACTGGTCGAGCAGCAAATCTTTTTCGCCGCATCAGTGCTCGTGTATCAGTTCGGGCGACACCTCTCAAATATCCCGAAGCCGCACTGACGGTAAAGGGTGATCTGTGTAAAAACTTTTTCGTTACAAACAAGACCGCCGATTACGATACGAAGTGTAATCCATAAACGTATCCCTTACTTAATTACTGTGAAACTTTTCATGCACTTCACGTAAATGCTCGTCAGTAACGTGGGTGTATACCTGTGTGGTTGAAATGTTACTATGCCCAAGCATGCTTTGTACAGAGCGTAGATCGGCGCCGTTCATTAGTAAGTCGGTCGCGAAACTGTGTCTCATGGTATGAGGGGAGACGTGCTTGGTAATCCCGGCAAGCCGCGTATATTTGCCAATCATACGCTGAATGCTACGCGCCCCAAGTCGTCGGTAGTCACCGCTCATGCTCGAGATATTGTTGCGGCTATAGCTAAGGAAGAGGGGCGGGAGATTATCCATGCGCATTGCAAGATACTCCTCGACCCACTTTGCCGCAGAGTCGCTTACAAAAACAGGACGATCTTTTTGGCCCTTACCACGTACCATGAATTCACGCCGCTTTGTATTTACATGGTCACGATTAAGATTGACCAGCTCCGACACACGCAACCCGCTTGAAAAAAGTAGTTCAATAATCGCTCTGTCGCGTACGCCTTCTTCTGCCGACAGGTCAATCTGATCAATTAGTCGTTGTATTTCTTCAAAATGAAGAAAGGTCACTTGTTTGCGGACTGTTTTTGGCAGCTTGATTTTATCGGCGGAGAGTGATGGTATATCACGATCTGAGAGGTATTTTAAGAAGCCGCGCAGCGCAATAAGGTGGTAGCTTTGCGTAATAAGTGATAATTCGTCGCCGTTGTCATTTTTATGACGATTAAGCCAAAGGCGATATTTGCGAATAATCTCTGTAGTTATTTTAGCAACGTCTATGTCTTCGGTGAATTCAACGAAGCGCTCCAGATAAAGCCGGTAGTTCTCGGCAGTACGTGCCGACCGTCCGCCTTCAACTTCAAGCGATTCGATATAGTCCATTAATAGTTCTGACGTGAAATATGCCATACCATAAGCATAACGCAAAATGACTTTAATAGGGTACAATTGAGAGAATGAACATTGTAGAAGCAATCGTACTAGGATTAGTGCAGGGATTAACCGAGTTTATTCCTATTAGCAGCTCAGGGCATCTGGTGATCGCCCAGCATCTATTTGGTTTGGGGAGTGATCATACATTTCTTGAATGGATCAATCTAGGAACATTTATTGCGCTTCTCGTGTATTTCCGTATGCGAATTATCGATATTTTGCGGCAGATTTTTGTCGAACGTAAATTTCGGCTTGCGCGTAACATTTTGCTTACCTCTATACCTGCGGGCGCGATTGGCTATTTGCTGGCAGATTGGATTGATAAAACCCCATTCTTTGGCAGTCTTGTTGTCGTGATGGTGACATTGGCACTCGTCGGTGCGGTTATGGTGATTCTTGAACGATTGCCGAAACTATCAAAGCAAAAGGATGGAGAAAGTCTCTCGATGCCCCGTGCACTAGCAATCGGTCTTGCGCAGGTGGCTGCACTTATACCTGGTGTTTCACGCTCTGGCTCGACAATTATTACCGGTCGCCTTATGGGACTCAGCCCGGCAGCTGCTGCAGAGTACAGCTTCCTGGCTAGTCTTCCGATTATGGCTGGCGTGACACTCAAGGTGTTCCTCAAAGATTTTGCGTATCTAGAGCAGAACTTTGCAGTACTTGCAGTCGCTAATCTTGTAGCATTTATTTCCGGATTACTTGCAGTTGGATTTTTGATGCGGTTCTTATCAAAACATAGTCTTGCGGTGTTCGGCTGGTACCGGCTTGGCCTGGCGGCTGTCATCGCTATCGCTCTTTTGATACAATTGTAGAGAAATAACCCAAAAAGGAGAGCTATGAGCACTACTGTCGAAAAGACACTTGTATTATTTAAGCCCGATGCTGTTCAGCGTGGACTCGTTGGCGATATCTTGACTCGTTTTGAGCGTGTTGGTCTAAAAATTGTTGGGACGAAAATGATTTTCCCTGACAAAGACCATTACTATAAGCACTACGAAGGTATTGGTCAGATGGTGACACGCCGCGGCGAAAAAGCATTCGATGTCACGCTTCAGATGATGGTGAGTGGTCCTGTGATCGCTATGGTATTCGAAGGCGTAGAGGCAGTAGCACTCGTCCGTAAGATGGTTGGCGGTACTGAGCCAAAGTCAGCTGCCCCTGGTACGATTCGTGGTGACTTTAGTCACATGAGCTTTGAGTATGCTGACGGTAAAGATAAGGGCATTCCAAACCTTATCCATGCATCTGGTGATCCGGAAGAAGCCGAGAAGGAAATTGGTCACTGGTTTGGCGACAATGAGCTTTACGATTATGAGGTTGTAAACGAGAAGTTTACACGCTAGTGACAGTCGGGCGGTCGCTTCGCTTCCTATTTTCGCTCGAAAAGGGTCGTAAGCAAGCTTCCGCTTCCTTTTCTCGCTTCACGAACCTTGCAGGTTCGGATTCGGGACACGAATCTACCAAAGTAAATATCCAGTCCATACGGACTGGATATTTACTTTGGTACCCCGGGCAGGAGTCGAACCTGCAACCTTATCCTTAGGACGGATCTGCTCTATCCAATTGAGCTACCGAGGCAAAATACCTCCGTTATTGTATCATGGATTCTGCTATACTGAGGGTATACATGAGCAAGAAGCAGAAAGATGTAGAACGAGATTTCGACGGACAGCGTGAGGGTGAAGAGCTGCTCTTTATTTTCAGGCGGCATATCATCGCTATGCGAAAAGGGTTCTACGGATTATTGATTCCATTTACGATTACTTCAATACCGCCACTTATATGGCAAGATAAACTCGAGCTCTTTTTACTCCCATTAATCGGTCTTGGGGTTGGATTACTGATCTTCGCTTACCATTTCATTATGTGGTATTTTACCGTGTATATTGTCTCAAACGAGCGGCTTCGACAGGTAACTCAACGGGGCTTTTTTGGTAAGGACGTAGTAGAGCTTCGACTATCAAAGGTGCAAAACATAAGCTATAATATACCTGGCTTTAGCGGCGAGGTATTTGGATATGGCACAATTGTCATTCAGACATTCGTTGGTGACCTCGTTATCCATAAAGTTGAACATCCAGACAAGATTTACAACAAATTGCAGGATGCTGTGCAAAATACAATAGATGAAGGAAATAATGAAAAAGATTCCCCTGAAGCGTAAGAACAAGCAGATTGAACACGTAAAACATGCGCGTATTACGAATGAAACCGTGGCAGAGCACCGCGAGAAGATTCTTGCAGGTGGAAGAAAATTTAAGTATCCGCACCAGTACGTAAAACACAAGCTTGTCATTAATGCGATTCTTATTTCTTTGGCTGTGTTGATTCTTGCAACAATAGCTGGATGGTGGCAACTATACAAGGCACAGGATACAAGTGAATTTATATATAGGGTTACCAAGGTACTTCCTTTGCCGGTTGCATCTGTTGATGGACGGGCGGCTCAGTACAGCGACTATCTTATGAGGTATCGTAGCCATGAACTCTACTTGCGTCGGACTGGCCAGATTGGCCTTAACGCGAGCGACGACAAGAAGCAGCTCGATTTCTTTAAGCGTCGCGTGCTGGACGGGCTCGAGAAAGATGTCTACGCAGAGAAATTGGCAGGCAGTCAGGGGGTAAGTGTTTCTGAAAAGGATGTTGATAAGGTGATTGATGAAGGCCGAAATACAGTAACTGGCAGGATATCACAGGAAGTGTACGATGCGTCTACTCGCGATACGTTTGGGTATAGTCCGGAGGAGTATCGACATATTATTCGTCAGTCACTACTTAGAGAAGCGGTGACGTATAAGATCGATAAAGACGCTGATGCTGTCCAGCAGAAAGTTGCGGCTGCTGTTAAGAACTTGAAAGCCAACCAACCGCTCGAGAAAGTTGCCGCAGAATTGAAAGCTCAGGGGGAAGCGGTAGAGTATGGTGCGTCCGGACCTGTGTCTCCAAATAACCAAGACGGTGGTCTTACAACTACATCACTCAAACTTGAAGTCGGAGCAATTTCTTCAGTTACTAAGGCTAAATCAACTGCGGAGGAGCGATATTATTTCTACTTCTTGCGTCGTTTGCCTGTGGCTACTGGGAAAGTCAGTTATGAATATATCCGTGTTCCCCTCAGTACGTTTGATGGCATGTTTAATCAATTGAAAAAGCAGCATAAAATTACTGAATATATCACAATCTAAGCAAGCAAGGAGGGCCTTATGACGGCTACATTACCCAATTTACCCTATGACTACGATGCATTAGGGAAGTATATTAGCGCAGATATTATGAAACTGCATCACGACAAGCACCATCAGACGTATGTTGATAAGCTTAACGCAGCGCTTGATCAGGCTCCGGAGCTTAAGGAGCGGGCATTAGAGGAGCTGCTTGCAGATATCGACAACTTACCGCAGCAGGTGCAATTAGCGATTCGTAATCAAGGCGGTGGTCATTATAACCACAGTCTCTTTTGGCAATGGATGAGCCCGAATGGGGGCGGCCAACCAAGTGGTGAACTTGCAACCATGATTAACGATAAGTATGGCTCGTTCCAAGGTTTTGTTGATGAATTTACTACGAAGTCACTTGGTGTCTTTGGAAGCGGCTGGTGCTGGTTGCAGCCGGACATGGAAATTATTACAACGCCAAATCAGGATACGCCAATTATGCTTGGTAAAGAGTCGCCACTCCTTGGACTTGATGTATGGGAACATGCTTACTATCTTGATTATAAAAACAAGCGTGACGATTATGTGAATGCGTGGTGGAATGTCGTTGACTGGGATTTTGTCGCTGAACGTTTGAAGACAGCTAATTAAACAAAAAATCCTCTCGTTTGAGAGGATTTAAGTATGCTTATTCTGGCGCGCCCGACCGGATTCGAACCGGCGATCTCCTCCGTGACAGGGAGGCGTGATAGGCCAACTTC